>JAUYDX010000093.1 GCA_030691625.1 Candidatus Omnitrophota bacterium
ATAATCCCCTCTGTAGATCCGCGCCGGAAAGACCATTCAAATCTTTAGCTACAATATCACTGCATATCCTCTTATATGCATCAGCAGCCAATTTCTGCGTAAGAGCCAGATCACGGAGCGTCTGCGATGAAACATCACTGCCTCTTTTGGCAATCGCTTCCAAGGCAGAAATAGCAGCGGTATCTGCCTGTTCAGCCTGGGTTCTCAATTGGCTGAAAAATTTTTCTATAAAAACAGGATCGCCTATGTTACTTATAGCATCAAATACATTTACCAACGTAGCGGTATTTCTGTTTACATTGCCAGGCCCTGTTAAATCAATAAGGTTATTAGCTGCCGCTATACTGCCATTCCTGGCAAGTATTCCCAGAGCGTTAATAGCAGAAATATCTCCCTGTGCAGCATGTATATTCAACAAGTCCACATACTTTCTGTCAAATCCCTGCAGGAGATTTTTTGCAGAAGGATTATTGTCAAGATTTCTCAACAACCCTAAAATATCTCCGATAGTTCCAGTCTTTAATAATTCATCAAGAACCCAAAAAAACGCAGCCCTATTGCCATTATTGGCAAGTACAGTCATAGTATCTATTGCATCTTTTTCTTGCCCCATGAGAGGTGTTATATCAAAATTACTCAAATAATCTCTTGCGCGAGAGGCAAAAGCACTGTTTGAATCAGCGATATCATTCAAAAGATTAATAATAATACTTTTAACGTAAACATCATCGCTATTTGCTAAATCAATAGCCCCGTTATATGCGGCGATATTGTTATTTTTAATAAATATCCCTAACACACCGGAGGACATGACGTTACCTGATTTAATTGCCTCTATAGTAGAGGCTGGATCCCAGCTGTATAATATGTATTTTGCACTAATATTGCCGTAATTAGCAAGGCGATCCAGGGCATAAAGAATGAGATAATTGTCATATACGCTTGGGTCTTCTAATAACAACGTAGCATCAAAATTACGAAGAACATCTTTAATATTTTCTATAACAGATGGGTCTAAACCGCTGATATCTTCTATTAAATTAGCTAAGCTTTTAACCGCCTCTGTATTCTTGTATAATCTTGCCAGATCAATAAGATCATAAAACGCAGCCATGTTCTTATGCGCTGCAAGAGCTCCTAAACTCCAGATAGCACGAACATCTCCCTGCTCAGCTTTTGCCCTCAACTGTTTCGTATCAAGCGTACGCAATGCCTCCTCTGCAATAACAGACCCCGTATCTGGCGCTGTAAGCATGCTTAGCGCTATAACAGCTTTATGAACGCCTGCCTTTGCCAAATCAATCAATGTTTGCAACGCCTCCATATCTCCTGCCTTGGCTCTATTCCTAAGGCTGTCTATCGTTAGATCATCAATCATGGTCTCTAATAAAAATGTTTTACCTGGATAATCAGCGTTTAATATAATAGAAATGTCTTTAGTATTGCCTTTTCTGGCGCGGGTTAGGATATTACCAGCTGATGTATCGCGCATACCCTTGAGAATCCCGCTGCTGACAGAATTATTTCTGGGCTTATCTTCTATAGGCCGTAAATTGTTATAATCTCCTTTAATAAATAACAATAAAGCCAGGGCAACAGGTATCCCAGCTACAAGCAACCACTTGTCAAGGTCTCTCCTTACATCCTTGTTAACACTAACATCTTTTTTTCCTGTCGATTCGCTGTTTAAATCACGCCGCTCAATTTCCCTGCCTGCGGTTATTGACCTGTCTCCATTTTTCCCCTGGCTGAAAAATGGGGCCCGGAGAGCGCCTTCATAACACACAGGATACGCATATAGCACACCGTCCATAAAAATAGATATACTCAGCGCTAATATGATTATCTTTGAGATTAAATGTTTTTTAAACTTTATCATAATCCTGGCAAAAAAATTTTGCTTTGTTATGTAGGGACAGGACACTGTCCTATCCCTACATTATATAGATTATACTACAAAAACCCCATTTTTTCAATCAAAAGGCGCGTAAGTTGCGGATATTAAGGATTGAGGTTTTGTAGCCGGTAACAAAAAGGTGGGAGCCTTTCTCTTCTACGCTATCGTATATCTTACCCCGAGAATCTATAAAGCAGGATACACCGGTATTGGCGCATCTTACAACAGGAACCCTGTTTTCAATTGCCCTGAAAACAGAGCAGGCAGTGTGCTGATACGCTGCGCCGCTTCTGCCATACCAGGCGTCATTTGTCAGCACTACCAGAAACTTGGCGCCATCTTTGACAAACTGCCTGGATAATTCAGGGAAGACATCCTCGAAACATACTAGTGCCGCAAAATTAACCTTGGTGGATGGCGAAAGGTCAAGTTTAAATAAGATATATTTACTGCCTGGGGTGAATTCGCCCAGTTCCCCAAGCACTAATTTATGGAGCCCTGGAAATTTACGCGAAAACGGCACATATTCGCCGAACGGGACCAGGTGGATCTTGTCGTATCTCGCCACAGGGTTGCCGCGCCTTGAAATCATGACAGCGCTATTGAAATACATTGAATCGTTTTCATTATTTACGCCCAATAAAATAGGGATCCTTATTTCCTTTGCCAGGTTTAAAACCCTGTCAGTCATGTCTTTATCTATTTCAAAAAATCCCGGAAAGGATGTCTCAGGCCAGATTATTAAATCAGTATAATCCAGGGCTGCCGTTTTCGTAAGGGCGCTATATTTTTCCATTATCATATCCCTGGAATCCGGGTCCCATTTTAATTCCTGGGGGATATTGCCCTGGATTACGGAAATCCTTACCGCGCCGCTATATCCCCTGCTATCTTCCCTTGCTACACCGTAACCAATAACAAAGGAGAGCGCCAGGCCTGCAAGTACTATCTCAAAAAAGGATTTTTTCAATGCCCTGTATAGGGCGTAATTAACCATCATTATGACGTAAGACACGCCAAACACCCCTGAAAAATCAGCTATCTGTATCAATGGCAGATTTTTATACTGCGAATATCCCAAGAGCGCCCAGCCAAATCCTGTGAAAAGATGCGCCTGGATGTATTCAAGGATCACCCATATAAGAGGAATCAAAAAAATATATGGCCGGATTCTGAATCCAGCGGCAGTCAAGATCCAGCCGAATGCTCCAAAATACAATGCTAAATATAAACAAAGTATAACCAGCCCAACAGCTGTTACATGATAAAGCCAGTATAGTGTCCCTAAGTAAAAAATAAATCCGCTGATATAGGAAATTAAAAACGCTCTTTTTGGAGAAACATCTTCGATGGCAAAAAAAAGCGGGACAAAACCGATGAAGGCAAGAAAACTTAGATTAAAGTTCGGGAAAGAAAATATTAAAAAAAGACTAGATAGTATCATTTTCCACAGCATTTTTTATATTTTTTGCCGCTGCCGCACGGACACGGGTCATTCCGACCCACTTTTGGCTCTGAGCGTTTATATTGCTCTACATGGGGCGTCTCTTCCTGGATATCTTCCTGGAACTCCTCTCCTCTTTGCGGCTTAGGCACAGATATCTTTGACATAGGAGAGGCCTCTGACTTCACGAATTCCTGGGGCAAAGACTGGAATACGCCTCTCGCCGGAGTTTCTTCCCGAGCTGCCTGGACCTTGAATAAAAATTCTATCGTCTCTTGTTTTACGCTATCTATCATTTCCATAAACATGTCATAACCTTCGTGCTGATATTCCACGAGCGGATCCCGCTGGCCATATGCCCTGAGGCCTATGCCTTCCCTCAGATTATCCATTGCGTAAAGATGGTCTTTCCATTTTGTGTCAATAACGTGCAGCATGATCATCTTTTCCATGTGCGCCATTAAGCCGGGCGGCATATTCTTTTCTTTTTCCGCGTACGCTGATTTCACTGCCTCGACCAGATAATCCAGAATACCTTCAGCATCCCTTCCTTCAACAATCTCTTCCACATTCTGAATCTTTATATTAAACATTGACCAGAGCCATTCATTGAACTCCGCGTATTTCCAGTCAGCGCGATGCACGTCAGGATTCATGTACATTATTATTGCGCCGTCTAAAATTTCTTCGATAATCTCATAGATATGCCCTCTCACGTCTTCCCCCGTGAGGATCTTCTTTCTTTCCTCGTAGATGACCTCTCTCTGCTTATTCATCACGTTGTCATATTCAAGCACGTGTTTACGTATGTCAAAGTTATGCTGTTCCACCCTTTTCTGAGCTACCTCTATTGCCCTGGATATAAGCGGATGCTGTATGTCCTGTCCTTCTTCTATGCCGAGCCTTTGGTAAATCGAAGAAATCCTGTCTGAACCAAAAAGCCTCATCAGGTCGTCTTCCAGGGATATATAAAATCTGGACGAGCCGGGATCTCCCTGCCTTCCTGAACGACCGCGCAGCTGATTATCTATGCGCCGCGACTCATGGCGCTCTGTGCCCATTATATGAAGCCCGCCTAAACCCACTACCTTATCGTGCTCTTCCTTGACTTTAGCCCGCGCCTCTACGAGCCACTTTTCCCGCTCTTCCTGGCTGACATCTTTCGGGGCCATGCCTTTTGCCTTTAACCAGTCATTGACCATGTATTCTGGATTTCCGCCGAGCAATATATCAGTGCCCCTGCCAGCCATATTAGTAGCGATTGTAACTGCGTTAAACCTTCCTGCCTGCGCCACTATAGTCGCTTCCATTTCATGATATTTCGCGTTCAGGACATTGTGCGGGATACCGCGCCTTTTTAAAATACCACTCAGGTGTTCTGACTTTTCTATCGAGATCGTGCCTACGAGGACAGGTCTGCCTTTTTTGTATAACTCCTCTATCTCGTTACACGCCGCGTTGAATTTCTCTTTCTCAGATTTATAGATCACGTCCGGATTATTCACCCTCACTAAAGGCCTGTTAGTGGGTATGGAAACTGTATCCAGCTTATAGATGTGGCTGAATTCCTGGGCCTCTGTCATTGCAGTGCCTGTCATGCCGCTGAGTTTCTTATACATCCTGAAATAATTCTGGAACGTGATTGTAGCGAGGGTCTGATTTTCCCGCTCTATCTTAA
>JAUYDX010000040.1 GCA_030691625.1 Candidatus Omnitrophota bacterium
ATTTCTTAAGCCCTAGGATATCTACATTTGTAATACAGGATTATATTGATGCAAAAGGGCAGAAGGTCGGAGAAAAAAAGATAGTAAGCCTTACTGAAAGAGAAAGGGAACTCCTGCAGCTTATCGCAGAAGGCTATACAAATAAAGAAGTCGCTGCGCATCTTAGTATCTGTTTAAAGACAGCCCTAGCCCATAGAAATAATATTATGCAGAAATTAGGCATACACCGCCAGGCAGACCTCATCAGGTACGCACTCAAAGAGGGTATAACCACTATATAGTGTATAAGAAAAAAACCCCCCTTAAATAGGTATTTGTACCTATTTACAAAAACAGGGCTTTCTGGTATCATTTATGCTCACGTGATTGGTGTCACGTGTCAAAAAAAGGAGGGGGGGAAAATGGCTATTAAGAAATGTTCTGCAAAAAAGGTAACTTTTAAGATAAGCGCGCCTAACGCAAAGGATGTGCGCTTGGCAGGTGATTTTAATGCATGGGATCCAGCAAGTTCTACCCTGAAGAAATCCAGAGATGGTGTTTGGAAAAGAGATATGACCCTCAAGACAGGTCGTTATGAGTATAAATATTTAGTTGACGGCCAGTGGCAGAAAGATCCCTTAAACAACCTTTTTGCGACAAATACTTTCGGTACAGAGAATTCAGTAATCGAACTCTAAGTTGACAAAACTATCCTGGACAGAAGTGTCAACTTAGGCAGGCGGGGAATATGAGAATAGCGTTATTTTCCTGGGAGTCCATGCATTCAATATGCGTTGGCGGGGTAGGGGTGCATGTCAGCGAACTTGCATCTGCTCTTGAGCGTAAAGGCAATGAGGTGCATGTATTTACGCGCATGGGCGACTCTAACCAACCATGGTATGAGCGCATTTACGGCGTTCATTACCACAGGTGCCCGTTTGACCAGAATCAGGATTTCATAGAAGAAGTCAATAACATGTGCCGTTCTTTTGTGGATACATTTTTCCGGACAGAGAATATAACAGGCCCGTTTGACGTGATTCACAGCCATGACTGGCTTACATCAAACGCGCTTGTCTGGATAAAACAGGTCAGGCCTTCAAAGGCGGTGCTAACAGTCCATTCAACAGAATACGGCAGATGCGGCAATAATTTTCATAATGGAAATTCCGCAAGGATCAGGGACCATGAAAGGCATGGCACATATTGCGCTGACCATGTGATCAGCGTGTCGAATGCGCTCAGAGGCGAAATCCAGTGGATGTATAATGTCCCTGACTGGAAAGTGGACGTGGTATATAATGGAGTCAATTACAGGAATTTCGACGGCTATATAGATACTGCGGCTGTCCGGCGTTATTATGGAATAGGGCCTATGGATCCAATGGCGCTTTTCGTGGGAAGGATTGTTTATCAGAAAGGTCCGGATCTCCTGATGGAAGCTATCCCAGGTATCCTTAAATATTATGAAAACGCAAAGTTTGTTTTTGTGGGCGACGGAGAAATGCGGTGGGGAGTGGAAGACAGGGCTAAGCAGATCGGTGTGCATCACGCGACAAGGTTCATAGGTTTCAGCAATGGCTGGAAACTTTCTGACCTTTATAAGGCAGCTGATGTTGTGTGCATGCCTTCAAGGAATGAGCCTTTTGGAATAGTCTTGTTAGAGGCGTGGAGCGCAGGCAAGCCGGTAGTTGCTACTTCAAACGGCGGGCCAGGCGAAATTATATGGCATGATATAACAGGGTTAAAGGTTTATCCGAACCCTGAATCAATAGCATGGGGCATCGGCACTGTATTTTCAGATTTTGACCATGCAAGGTGGATGGGCAGTAACGGCAGGATCGCAGTTGAAACAGCTTTTTCCTGGGATGTGGTTGCTGACCAGGTAATGGACGTGTATGCCAGATAAGAAACTAAAACTTAAAAAAAGAAAACCAATAGAACGCGTCTATAAAGATGGACGAGAGGCTATTGTCAGAGATGCGGTAAGAAAACCGCTTATTCAGAAAAAAAGAACTCTGATTGAGTCTGAACCTGTTCAGGAGCAAAAAGTAAGGCCGACCTCTATAGCAATAAATGAATACGAGCTTCCTTCTTATAGTAGCGTTTCCAGAATTACCTTGATAGCGAAAGACCCGTTCTGGATATACGCATACTGGGAAATAGCGGACAGTTCTATAGAAGATGTCAGGCGCAAGTTAGGCGGAAGTCTGGACGGGACAAGATTTGTGGTGCGCATGTATGATGTTACATACAGGGATTTTAACGGATTTAATGCCAATCATTGGTTTGATATAGAAGTGGGCCGTTATTCTACTAATTGGTATATAAGTTTGTGGAATGATAATGTATCTTATGTAGGAGAAATAGGCATAGTCCATAACTCAGGAAGATTTTTTCCAATGGCAAGGTCTAATTTTATCCACACCCCGAGATCGAGTTCATCTAATAGATTCGAAGAGATATGGATGGATCTCAGCCAGGAACTTCCAAAATCTCCTGCTTCCAGGGCAGACACTGCCTGCCCAGAACGAAGTCGAGGGGTTCAATATGACACAGCAGGCAGATTCAGCTATTCTGCAATAGCTAAAAGAAAAAAGATTTATCTTACTGAAGCAGACCTTAGGGCGTATTACAGCAGGTTGTCGCCTTTGTTAAGAGAGATAATGGTTTCCCGTATTTCCAGAAAAAGGCTTTATAAAAATGTGTATTCAAAGATGTCGGGCAGGGAATGGCAGGATCTGCTTTATTTCAAAAGGCTGCATGGAACAAAATTCGGAAGGAAGGTCATGATCGGCGCTTCTGAATTTTCATATCTGGGAGGAAGCGAGAACCTTCAGGGCGGCGCAAGCGAATTTGTCCAGCCTTCGAAAAAACGCCAGTTCTTTTTTGAGATAGGCGCGGAATTAATTGTATACGGCCGCACAGAGCCTGATGCAGATGTAAAACTGGGAGATAAAAAAATAGACCTCAGGCCTGACGGCACATTCAGCATGCGTTTTGCATTGCCTGATGGGAAAATACCATTGCCATTTACAGCGACTTCGAATGATAAGGTAGAAACAAGAAAAATTACTACAGAGGTAGAACGGAAAACTTATTAGATTAATAATTTTGTCATGACTAAACTATGCATAAAGGCTATCTCTGTTTAGTATTACACGCGCATCTTCCATATGTCAGGCATCCTGAGGAAGAAAATTTTCTCGAGGAGAACTGGCTCTACGAAGCTATCACTGAAACCTACATACCGCTTATCCGGATTTTTGAAAAACTCGTAGAAGATAAGGTTGCATTCCGCATTACAATGTCTTTGACACCCACGCTTGCGTCAATGCTCGAGGACGAACTTCTCCAGAACAGATATATACGCCATATTAATAAACTTATAGAGCTTGCTGATAAAGAGGTGCAGCGCACAGGCTTTGACCCAAAATTTCACAGCCTTGCGCTTATGTATTACAGGATGTTTACAGAAGCCAGGGAGATATTTGTTGATAGGTATAAAAAGGACCTGGTAAGCGCCTTTAAA
>JAUYDX010000024.1 GCA_030691625.1 Candidatus Omnitrophota bacterium
TGGAAACAGCTTAAGGGCGCTTGTAAAATATTTAGATAATATATCAGAAGAGGAGATAGTTAAATTAAACATACCCACAGGCATTCCGCTTGTGTACGAACTTACCAAAGACCTGAAGCCCATAAAGCATTATTATCTGGGCGACCAGGAAAAGATCCAGCAGGCCATAAATTCCGTAGCCAGCCAGGGAAAAGCCAGGAAGTAAACTGCGCCTGCCCTTGACGATTCCATATTCATAGGATATACTTTACTGTTTAGAAAAAGGAGGTGTATTATGGACTGGAACGTAATAGTGATCGAGCCAGTGAAAGCCATGCTGGTGAGGGCAGCTACATTCATGCCGACTTTGATAGGCATAATTGTAATACTAATAGTCGGATGGATCGTAGCGGCTGTCCTAAAGAGTGTAGTGGTCAAACTGCTAAAGATGATACAGTTTGACACAGCCAGCGAAAGATCAGGGCTTTCAGATGTCTTGAGAAAGGGAGGCATAAAAAACACCCTTTCGGAACTGATGGGCGGGCTGATCTACTGGGTAATAATGCTGCTTGTATTCATGACTGCCTTGAATGCGCTGGGCATGACCGTTGTGGCGTCCCTGTTGGACAAGGTCATACTCTACATACCGAATGTTATCGCGGCAATCTTTATAATTTCTCTCGGTATATTTTTCGCGAGTATCATAGGCTCTATCGTAATGACCGCTTCCATGAACGCGGGCATAAAACAGGCAAAATTCCTCAGCCAGCTGACCCGGACAGTTATAGTAATATTCGCGGTTATCATGACAATGGAACAGCTGAGTATAGCCACCGCGATACTTAACACCACCATTACAATTCTCCTGGGGGCAATAGGCCTGGCGTTCGCGCTGGCAATAGGCCTTGGTTCAAAGGATATAGCCGGGAAATTAATGGCGGAATTGGTTGATAAATTGAAAGGAAAGTAATTATTAATTGATATTTTAATATACCCCGTCTCGCCCGCCAAGCTTTGCTTGGCGAGGCGGACGGGGTTTTTATTTGCAAATATCATTCGCAGTCTGTATAATTGAGATAACCAAGGGATGGCATGAGGATATTGAGGGAAGATAAAGGCGTTGCGCTGATACTTGTCATAAGCGTCCTGGCTGTAGCGGGCATAATGGCTGTGTCTTTTGCGTTTACCATGAGGCTTGAACTGAAGGCAGCCACTAATTACCTGGAGGCAACCAGGGCATCTTACCTTGCCCAGTCAGGCGTCACCTATGCCCAGCAGATATTAAAGGAAGACGCGAGATTCATAGACAGTTTCCAGGACAAATGGTATACGCTTTTTACTGGAAGCGATGTTGATAATAATGCTGACGGCCAGCCAGATTCAAAATGGATAAATGTGTACGATGATGCTGGCGAGGCCATAGGCAGATATGCCGTGCTGGTAAAGGACGAGAACAGTTTTCTGGATATAAACATGGCGTATAAGCACAACCTGTCTCCTTTAAAGGTTACAGAGGGCTGGACCCCTTACGAGCTGGATTTGAAAAAATTCATAAGCCCTTTTGGTTTTAAGGATCCGGATACTATTTACGAAGACATAATCAGTTTCAGGTATGGCCCTGACGGCCAGCCCGGGGAATCAGGCATAGACGACAACCAAAACCAGAGGATCCTGGATTCTGACGGTATAGACAATAACGCGAACGGCATAATAGACGAGGCAGGCGAAGGCATAGACGAGCCCATGGAATACAGCCCCGTCAACCTTTACGGAGACGACAAGGCGTTTGAGACGCCGTTTGAGATAAGCAAAATAAAATCAATATCAAAACAGGATATCCAGAAACTGTATCCTTACATAACTACGTATTCTGTTGACAGGAATGTGGATGCCGAAGGAAGATTGAAAGAAAATGTAAACTCTATAGACGCGGAGACCCTTGCGATACTGCTTCAGGACGCAGGCGCAAGGGAGCCGTTTCAAAAAGCGGTTAATACAATAGACGCCTGCGACGACGATTTCAGCCAGAGCTTTATACCTAAATTATACAACAGGCTTTCAGCCATAAATAGGGGCGACATAGGCGACTGGCGATGGAAAGGCTGTTATCAGAGCGACGTTAAAGACGGCCAGCCTTTCAGCATGACGTGGATCAATCTGCCGGAGGGCGAGTATTATATAGGCGTGTTTGGGGTCAAGGATGAGCTAATAGGCGATGTTACTATCAACGGGATGACCCAAAATGCTGTAGGGCACGGAGAGATCTTAAGAACAGGCGCTGTGTCGTTTGATAACAGAATTCTTAACCTCACCATTAAAAACAGCTCCGGCTCTGTGAATTATTTTTCTTATCTTGAGTTATATCCGAGGCTGGGGCAGGAAAATTTTAGCTCAAGCGAGATAAGGGGCGTGGAAGGCATAAGGATAAACGAGATAATGGTAAGGCCTGTTGTAACCAGGGTCACTTTCAGCAGTCAGGCGCCGGGTGGCGACTGGACATGGCAGAACGGTTTTTTTCAGAATAGCGAGCCAAAAGGCGGAAAGACAGGAGAAGGGGAATGGACATGGAAAGATATACCTGATGGGAAATATTACGTCAAGATGTTTAGCGGCGTGGCCGACCAAGAGATAGGCGACGTGGAAATAAGCGGATCCAGGTCAAAAAGCGTGATGGACGCGAATTTATTCGGCGCGGGAAAGGTTGTAACTGTTTCAGGGGAAAAGCTTACCATAAGGATACAGAACAACCGTGAAACAGGCCCTGTGTATTTTAAATCAATAGAGCTCAGCCAGCAGCCTGACGGGGAATATGTAGAGCTTATAAATCTTACTCCCAGGGAAGTTAATTTAAGCGGTTGGACACTGGATGGCCCGAGCAAGGAAGGGTGGCCCGCCACTATACCTCTCGGCACACTAATAGGCCCGCACGAGCACCTGGTTTTATGCGTTGACAAGGATGATTCCAGGAGCGGCATAAACTCTAACGGTATCTCTTTTATTTCCATATGGGGCAAGGAGAGATCCGCGGCGCTCCACTTTCTAAGGGCCATAACGCCTAATTCAGATTTATTGTCAGACGGCTCTTTTATAGGCGGGAATATTATAACGCTCAAAGATTCCATGGGCCATATAGTGGATAAGGAGGAGTATTTTAACGCTGGCTTAGCAGATTACAAGGCCCTGGAGAAAGGGGACCCGAGTTACGTAGTGGACTCGAATAATAACGGCATACCTGATAACTGGAATCTATCTACAGCGGAAAAAGGCGCCACCCCGGGACTTCCAAATGACAACGAGGGCATGAGGGAGAGGATAGGGGACGAGATAATCGAGCATTACGACACAGAGGTAAATGTCAAGAGCAAGAATTTTTCGTCCGTAGGCGAGATTGCCTTTGTGCCGCTCGGCGCAGAGCCGTGGAAGACAATACCTCTTGACGATGTGGCTAAGATCGCGGATCGGCTCACGGTTTTCGGGGTAAGGCTTGAAGCGGAGAATCGCATACTAAAGGGATCCGAAAGCAGCTGGAAGGTAGTCGAGAGGGCAGCGCCTTTCACAGACTGGTGCGAAAGCGGCGAACAGGATTCAATAGGTACCTGGAAATGGGAAGCAAAGGACGGGTTGGAGAACGGGTATTATAAATTAAGGATATTCGGGGAAGAAGGCGAAGCCATAGCTGTGTCAGTTCATCTGGCAGACGATACATGGACCCCTTTTACACCCGGCCTGACGCCAGGACCTGATGGCGGCATAGTTTTCGGCAATATAGAGATAGGCACAGAGGGCGCCGTATCCACCCCTAAAGGAACGCTTGAGATAAAGATAAAAAACAGCTCTGAGACAGGCGCCAGCCATTTTGATTTTATAAGGCTGGATCCTGTCAATAAATTATATGGCAGAGTCAATATAAATACAGCTTCCAGCATAGTGCTCGTTGCTTTGCCCGGGGTAGACGAGGCAATAGCCAACAGTATTATCAGTAACAGGGTTTTCGGTAATAAAAACGGCCTGAATCTCGGCATAGGGGACTTACTTATCTCAGGCGCGCTTGGCTCAAACGACGAGGAAAAGAAAACCAGGTTCAAGCAGATCTCAAATCTTGTCACGTTTCATTCAGACTGCTACAGGATAATAGCCACGGGCCAGACCCTGGAAAATGGCAAGGTCATGGCTGAGAAAAAAATCTGGGTGGTTTTCGAGCGTTAAACTCAAACTACTTGACACGGAGACATTGTCTCAATGTCAAGAAGCTACTTTACATTGAGACAATGACGCGATGTAAAGTAGTTGTTAAATTATACTTGATTTTTTGGCGTAGTAGGATATAATTAGGTTAAATATGTTACGGATTAAAAATATAAAACATGTGATTTCAAAGGCCGCAGTATTTTTTATCGCGGTCTTTTTTACTTTCTCCGGCGCGGCAGACGCAGCCATATCCGCCAGCAAGAATTATAAATTGCACACAGCCCTGGCAGATGGCGGAGGCGCGAGCGGTGCCTCAAAGAGTTACAGCGCAGATAATAGCGTCGGATACCCGTTTGGCACCAGTGTTGCCACAGGGACCGCTTATAAGATTTACGGCGGCCTTCTACCCACAAGAAACAGCATACCCGATCTTACTATAACAGCTTTTAACGACGGCCAAGCCACACTTGACAATCCTGTTACCCTGAAGTGGGCGTTTACGGATAGGGATACAGACCCACAGCGTTATTACCAGGTTCAGCTTTCCAAGGATAATTTCCAGACAATAGATGTCAATTCAGGCGTCATCAGGTCCAGCGCGCAGCAATACACCACGCCTATACTTCCTACTATAGAAGGTTACGTGGATTACAAATGGCGAGTCAGGGTAAGCGACGGATATGATTATTCCGGCTGGAAAGTAGCTACGAACGGATTCAAACTGGGAAGCGGGAAAATAGAAGTGCCTGTTATATGGGCTGAGACTGCGCCAGGAGGCGCTGACATATCATCTAAGTTATGGCAGGAAGTGGGAGACCCGTATATGCACTGGGATTATCAGGTGACAGGCGCGCAGCCAATGGGTTACAGTTACGCGTGGGGCGATATGCCTGATAACCAGGCTGATACCATAGGGACTTCTTACCAGACGCCTTCTGATTTACTGGCAGACGGCGTAAGGGTATTCAATCTAAAGGCCCAGAATTCAGCAGGCAACTGGGGCGACGTGGCCTCCTTTGAAATATGGATAGACAGAGGCGTGCCTATTATAGGTAATTATTCTCCGTCCAAGGGCTCGGTGCTCGCTTCTGACAAACCTACGATAAATATTGCAGCCAGCGACGATAAAAGTGGCGTGGATCCAAACGCCATAATTATGAAAATAAATAAATCGACAGTGAACGCGGCTTATGATGAGAACGCCCAGAGCATTGTATATGTGCCTGGCGTGCCTCTCAGCGAGGGAGATAACGTGGTGTCCCTCGAAGTGTCTGATTTTGTAGGCAATAAGACCTCCCAGCTGGTGTGGAGTTTCACCGTAGACACAAAAGGCCCGGCAGGGTCTGTGATAATAAATAACCAGGACGCTGTCACAAATTCCGCGTATGTAAATCTCGCGCTCTCGGCCAGCGATTCCACTACCGGGGTCCAGAGCATGGTGATCTCAAACGACGGCGTGTTTGATAACGAACAATGGGAGACGCTTAAGGCCAAGAAGGAGAACTGGATGCTTACGCCTATAAGCGGCACGCGCAAGGTTTATGTGAAATTCAGGGATGCGGCAGGCAACGAATCAGAGATATTTAACGACACCATAGAGCTTATAATAATAGCGCCCGATACGGTAATTACAAGCGGGCCCAGCCTTCTGACAAAATCCAGGGAAGCGCTTTTCACGTTCAAGGCCAGCGTTGAGGCCTGCGTGTTCAGATGGAAGTTTGACGACGAAGACTGGACTGACTGGTCCAGCGATACATCAGTCACCAGAAAAGACTTAAAAGACGGAAATCACTATTTCAAGGTCCAGGCAGCAAAAGACGTGAATAAAAATACCAAGATCGACGTTGACGAGATAGACCCCGCCCCTGCTGAAAGGACCTGGACAGTTAGTGAAACAGGCGTTATAAAACCTGAGCCCGGGAAAAAGAAACCTTTCAGGTTCTGGAAGGAAGAATAACCCAACCCATTTAATATCAATAGGTTGCTGTCAGCTTTCAGCTGTCAGCTATCAGTTTTTTACCCGCCTCCCTTGACAAACCCTATCAGGTAGTATATAGTTATATCACCCCATATCAACCTATATTAGACGGTGGGATTGGGGTTTAGCGTCTTGGTGCCAGGCACCGTGCCTGGCACGGTGCCTGGCACCAATAAAGGTGGTATTATGCTTATAAAC
>JAUYDX010000033.1 GCA_030691625.1 Candidatus Omnitrophota bacterium
AGACTGCCGGGCATCATACGTTTTTTGAAATGCTCGGGAATTTTTCTTTCGGGGATTATTTTAAAAAAGACGCTATTTTGTGGGCATGGGAATTTCTGACAAAGGAGATGGGGCTCGGGGAGAAAGACCTGTGGGTTTCTGTTTATAAGGATGACAAAGAGGCGTATGAAATATGGAAGGATACGGTAAAGCTCCCGGAAGACAGGATTTTAAAGCTGGGCGAAAAGGAGAATTTCTGGCCGTCAAATGCGCCAAGTAATGGACCTAACGGGCCGTGCGGGCCGTGCTCTGAGATTTTTTATGGAGGGCCTGACGGCGTAGAGGTGTGGAACCTGGTGTTTACGCAGTTTGACAGAAAAGATGGAGGGAAATTAGACCCACTGCCTGCGAAGAATATAGATACAGGTATGGGTTTGGAAAGGATAGCGAGGGTATTGCAGGGTAAAAAAACGAATTTTGAAATAGATTCGTTTGAGCCGATTGTAAAAACAATACTAGACCTGTCCAACTTCGCAAGTTGCCGTCCGGCAACTTGCGAAGTTGGACAAGAGGTCAATGCAATAGCAGATCACATAAGGGCAGTGACTTTCGCGATATCAGACGGGGTATTGCCTTCTAATGAGGAAAGAGGGTATGTAATAAGGAAATTGATAAGAAAGGCGTTCTGGTACGGAAGAGGCATGGGGCTTGATAAGCCGTTTTTGTATAAGATAGTCCCTGTAGTGGCGCAGGTAATGAAAAAGCCGTACCCTGAACTTACAGAACACAGGGAAAATATAAGCCAGGTAGTGATGGAGGAAGAGAAAAGATTTAAAAATACAATAGACGATGGCGTGGAAAGGTTAAAGGCAATGCTGGCAGAGTCTAAAAATTCGGGCGTACTATCTGGAGAAAATGTTTTTAAGCTTTATGATACGTATGGTTTTCCTGTGGAATTGACACAAGAAATTTCTGCATCAGAAGGGATAAAGGTCGATATTAAAGGTTTTGAAAGTTGCATGTCTGAACAGCGCATTCAATCAAGGAGCGCTACCAATTTGCAGACATCTATATTTGGAGTCAAGGATAGTGTAGATATAAAATCATTGGACATCACTCCTTTTATCGAAAATAAAGATGAAATAGAGACAAAGGTTGCGCAAGTGGGTCCAGGCGATGATTTTATTTTTTTAAAAGAGACAAATTTTTATGGCGAGAAAGGCGGTCAGACAGGCGATACAGGAATTATATTGAAAGACAGTAAGATAGCAGCTGAGGTGATCAATACTATTGATATCGCAGGAAGGGTACAGCATTTAGTGAAGATGAAAAAGGGAGCTTTAAAGGCAGGCGATATTATAACAGCAAGAATAGATAAAGAGCGCAGGGAAAATATTAAAAAAAATCACACTGCCACGCATCTCTTGCATAACGCATTAAGAAATGTCCTGGGCATGCACGTAAAGCAGGCAGGGTCTTTGGTGGCGCCTGACAGATTGAGGTTTGATTTCAGCCATTTCAAGGCGGTCACGGATGAAGAGATTTCCAGGATAGAGGATATTGTAAATGAGAATATAAATAAAAATAGCGTCGTTAATATAGATGAGATGAGTATGGAAGAGGCGAGGAAGAAGGATGTAATCGCGCTTTTTGGGGAAAAATACGGAGATGTAGTCAGGATGGTGTCTGTAGGAGATTATTCCAGGGAGCTTTGCGGCGGCACGCATGTGAATAGAACAGGCGAGATAGGTATTTTTAAGATTATATCAGAGTCGTCTATTGCCAGTGGCATGAGAAGGATAGAGGCGATTACGGGAAAGGCAGCGCAGGAAAAGACCAGGCAGGAACAGGAGCTGATAAAGGAAATTGCGCGGGAATTGAATGTAAAGCCGGCTGATATAGCTAATGAGATAGAAAAACTTTCAGGTAAATTGAGGCAGATGGAAAAGACGCTGGAGAAATTTATAAATAAAAATGTGGCTGAGAATATCGATAGCCTTCTTAAATCAGCGAAAAAGATAAAGGGCGTGGATGTTATTATAAGCGAGGTTAAGGACGCGGACTCAGGCTTATTAAGGAAGAGCGCTGATTTGCTGAAAGATAGGATTGGCAATGGTATGTTTGCGCTCGCAGCGGAAAAAGATGGAAAGATCGGGATAGTAGTAGGCGCGGGTAAATCCCTTCAGGCGAAAGGATTTGACGCTGTCAGGATATTAAACGATATAGGAGCTGAGTTCGGGATAAAAGGCGGGGGCAGGCAGGATTTCGCTCAAGCAGGCGGCCGCTCAGGCCCGAAACTTCAGGACATATTGAAAAAGGCAGAGGGAATAATAAAAACAAATTTAACATAACAACTTGACACTACAAACATTGTCACAAGTGTCAAGTTGTTTAGAGGGAATGCCACTATGAAGATATTAAAATTATCATCAAGCCAGATGCAGAAACTTTTTGAACGCTATTATACCAATAAAAGGCGCGTTGAGGAAAAGGTCAGGACCATAGTGGATGAGGTCAGGAACGAAGGCGATAAAGCGGTCTTGAAATACGCAAAGCGCTTTGATAAGGTGAAGTTCAGTCCGAAGGATCTGAGGGTGAGCGCGAACGAGATAAACGGGTCTTTTCAGAATATTGACACAGCCTTTATAGCGAGCCTGAAGAGTATCATTGAAAACATCCAGAGGTATTATAAAAAAGAGATGCCTAAGTCCTGGAAGATAAAAAACGATGATGGTATGGAACTCGGAGAGATATTCAGGCCTATAGAAAAAGTAGGGATATACGTGCCTGCAGGCACAGTGCCTCTTGTTTCCAGCGTTTACATGAGCGTGGTGCCTGCCAGGATGGCAGGGGTCAAGAAGATAGTAATTGCCACGCCTCCAAATAAGTTCGGCGGAGTGGATCCGCACATACTGGCTGTGGCGAACCTGTTAAAGGTGGATGAGATTTTTAAAATTGGAGGGGCTCAGGCAATAGCAGCTCTTGCGTTTGGCACAAAGACCGTGCCTAAGGTGGATAAGATAGTCGGGCCCGGAAACGAATACGTCACTGAGGCGAAGCGCCAGGTTTTCGGATTCGTAGACATAGACATGCTGGCAGGCCCGAGCGAAGTGGTGATACTGGCTAACCAGTTTTCAGACAAGGATTATGTGGTGCGCGATCTTTTAGCCCAGGCAGAGCACGTTAAGGGCCTGGCAGTGCTGGTGACAACCTCCAGAAAATTTGCCAAGACAATGAAAAAGGAAGAAGTAAAGGGGTACGTGGTCCTTGCCAAAAATATTGACCAGGCAGTAGAGGTGATAAATAGAATTGCTCCGGAGCACCTGGAGATCTTGGTTAAAAGGCCGAATAAGATATTGAAAAAAATACAGAATGCTGGCGCAATATTCACGGGGCCGTATTCCCCTGTCTGCGTAGGCGACTATGTGGCAGGGCCCAGCCACATACTGCCCACCGGAGGCACAGCGAGATTCTTTTCCGGGCTCGGAATAAGGTCTTTTCTGAAGAGTATTCACACAATTTCTTATTCAAAGAAGGCGCTTGAAAAGGAAAAAACAGCGATAGAAAAGATGACAAAGATAGAAGGGCTCGAAAAACATTTGGAATCATTTAAAGCCAGGTTTAAATGAACATAAAGGAAGGTTAATATGAAAAAACGCGCAGCTAAAATAACAAGAAAGACAAAAGAGACAGACATAACAGTAAAGCTGAATATTGACGGCAATGGAGAAGCGGATATCCAAACCGGCATAGGGTTCCTGGATCACATGCTCACGCTTTTTGCAAAACACGGCTTTTTTGATCTATCTGTGTCTGCCAAAGGCGACCTGGATGTGGACATCCACCATACTAATGAGGATACCGGAATTACTATAGGGAGCGCGTTTAAAAAGGCCCTCGGCGATAAAAAAGGCATAAAGAGGTTTGGGGAGAGTTTTGTGCCCATGGACGGATGCCTGGTCAGGGTAGTGGCGGATATAAGCAATAGGCCGTCTCTGCACATACACTATAAGACGAAACGAAATATAGAGGATATGCTGGCGAATCTTACAATAGGCGATAGCGTGAAATATTCCTTTGTTAATCTTGAGCAGTTTGCGCAGGCTTTTTTAATGAACGCGGGTATAAATATGCACATAGAAATCCTGGCGTTTGATAAGGATCTGCACCATCTGATAGAGGCTATTTTTAAGGCAATGGGCCGGGCGCTGGATGAGGCCACGCAGATAGACTCCAGGCGCAAGTCTATACCATCCACTAAGGGCAGGCTTTAGGGTGTTAATGTGATTATTATAATTGATTACGGAATGGGGAATTTGAGGAGCGTTCAGAAGGCGTTTGAGAAGTTTTGCCCAAATGTCGCAGTGAGTTCGTCTAGCCAGGATATTTTAAAGGCGGATAAAATAGTCCTGCCTGGCGTGGGCGCATTTAAGGTAGCAATGCGCGAGCTGAAAAAAAGAGGTTTAATAAAACCTATTAAAGACTCAATTAAAAAAGGCAAACCTTTTCTGGGCATATGCCTTGGCCTCCAGCTTTTATTTACTGAAAGCGAAGAGGGCGGGAAAGTAAAAGGCCTGGATATTATAAAGGGCAGGGTTAAGAGGTTTAAGGAGAAACCAGGATTAAAAATTCCGCACATGGGGTGGAATGAAATCAGGGTGAAGGGTGAAGGGTTAAGGGCGAAAGTGTTTGATGGAGTAAAGGATGGAAGCTATATGTATTTT
>JAUYDX010000039.1 GCA_030691625.1 Candidatus Omnitrophota bacterium
CCTTTAAAAACCTTTCGCTTACAAGTATAGCGTCTTCGAAGTTATAACCGCGCCACGGCATAAAAGCCACAAGGACGTTTTTCCCGAGCGCCAGATCTCCTTCGTTTGTAGCAGGTCCGTCAGCTATCACATCCCCTGCCTTGATCTTATCCCCGAGATTAACAAAAGGCCTCTGGTTCACGCATGTATTGGCGTTGCTTCTTGCGAATTTTCTTAATTTGTAAACTATGCTGTTATTTACAACCACCTCGTCAGACTGGACGCTCGTTATTCTGCCGTCTGATTTCGCAACCACCATAGCTCCGGAATCCATTGCAACCTTCTTTTCCATGCCTGTGCCTATAAGAGGGCTTTCTGTAAATAAGAGCGGGACTGCCTGGCGCTGCATATTAGAACCCATAAGGGCCCTATTGGCGTCGTCATGTTCCAGAAAAGGTATCAGGCCCGCAGCTATGCTGACCAGCTGTTTAGGGGATACATCCATATAATCTATTTTATTCGACTGTACCAGAGGAAAATCTCCTTTACATCTGCAGGCAACTCTTTCGTCTGTAAAATGCCCGTCTTTATCCACCTTTGCGTTTGCCTGAGCAACTATGTATTTATCTTCAATATCAGCAGTCAGATATTCAATCTTATTGGTAACTTTTCCGTTTTCAACCTTCCGGTAAGGCGTTTCTATAAAACCTAATTTATTTATTCTCGCGTAAGTGCTGAGAGAGGCTATAAGCCCTATGTTCGGCCCTTCAGGAGTCTCAATAGGGCATATCCTTCCGTAATGAGAATGATGGACATCCCTTACTTCAAAACCCGCCCTTTCTCTGGATAATCCCCCGGGGCCCAGCGCGCTCATCCTTCTTTTATGAGTCATCTCAGCCAGAGGATTAGTCTGGTCCATGAACTGCGAAAGCTGGGACCTACCGAAGAAATCTTTTATAACGCTTGAAACCACTTTTGAATTTATCAGATGATACGGCATCATGGTGTCGATGTCGTATATCGCCATGCGGTCCTTACAAAAACGCTCCATCCTTGCGAGGCCTATCCTGAACTGCTCGCTGAGGAGTTCCCCTACCGTCCTGACCCTGCGGTTGCCCAGATGGTCTATATCATCTATCGCGCCTTCCCCGCTCTTCAAATCCAGCAAATACCTGACCACATTTACTATAGTGTCTTTTTCCAGGACCCTTTTATCTAACGAAAGGTTCATACCTAGTTTTCTGTTTAAAATGTAACGGCCTACTTTATCAAGGTCATACCTGCGTTTATCAAAAAATAGTTTATCCAAAAAGTTTTTCGCGCTTTCAAATGTAAGCGGGTCTCCCGGCCTCAGCTTTTTATAAATATCCAGAAGGGCTTCTTCCTTAGTCTTGGTATGGTCTCTTTCTAGCGTATTGGCAATCTCCTGGACAGTATCCCTGAATACTTCCAGATACCGCACGCCGCTGTCCCAGAGTTTTTCTATAACCTGCTCGTCTAATTTGCTGTTTCCGGCCAGCAACACTTCTCCTGTTTCCGGATGCTTTATGTCTTTCACCGCAACCCTGCCGCTATATTTCAGGAGAGATGCTTTTCTGAGAGGCCTAACCCTTTCCACTCCCGTGAAAAGCTTCATTATTTCTTCGTTTGTCTCGTATCCCAAGGCCCTCAATAAAATAGTTGCCAGGACTTTTTTACGCCTGTCAATAAATACGTAAAGAACATCGTTCGCGTCAAATTCAAACTCCAGCCATGAGCCTCTGGACGGTATTATCCTTCCCGAGTATATCCTTTTGCCTGACGGATGCATTTCCTCTTCAAAAGACACTCCGGGAGAACGGTGCAGCTGGCTGACCACGACCCTCTCGTCTCCGTTTATGATAAATGTGCCTGTGTCTGTCATTAAAGGCAGATCGCCCAGATACACTTCCTGCTCTTTTGTATCTTTCTTGGACTTAAGCCTTATTTTTATCTTTAATGGTGCTGCGTAACTGACTGCCCTTTTCTGGCACTCTAACTTGTCATACTTGGGCTTGCCAAGAGAATATGAAACAAATTCCAGCCTGTAATTGGCGTCATTGCTTTCTATTGGGAATATCTCTTCAAACACCCCCTGCAGGCCTTCTGACTTTCTCTTAGTCTTAGGCACATCCGCCTGGATAAATTGCTTATATGATTCCGTCTGTATTTCCAGCAAATACGGAATATCTACTATCTCTTTCAGCCTTGCGAAGTTTTTACGACTGCCCATTTAGCCCTCATTTTACGCAGAACAACGCGGAAGTCAGATTATGGCTTCCGCGTGATTCCGCGCATTTTCTGCGTTACTACGCAATTATTATTTAAGCTCTACCTTTGCGCCTTGAGCTTCAAGTTTCTTTTTTATATCCTCTGCCTCTTCCTTGGAGACGCCTTCTTTTACTGTCTTGGGCGCGCCTTCTACAAGGTCTTTTGCTTCTTTAAGGCCGAGATTGATTATAGTCCTTATTTCCTTGATTACCTGGATCTTATTGGCTCCGGATGAAGCAAGCACTACTGTAAAGGTTGTTTTTTCTTCTGCTGGAGCTGCTGCGCCGCTGGCTGCAGGAGCGCCTGCCAGGGCAACTGCCACAGGGGCCTGGGCAGTCACGCCAAACTTTTCTTCTATGGCCTTTACAAGGTTTGACAACTCTAAAACACTCATCTGTTCAACGGTGCTGAGCATTTCTTCGATCTTTTTGTTATCTGACATGTTACTCCTCCTTTTATTGTTTTTCTTTTTTATCTTTTACCGCGTTCAACGCATACAAAAGTTTGCATATGATACCGTTCAGGGAAACCGCCAGCCCCTGAATAGGCGAATTCAAGACATTCGCAAGTTTTGCCAGAAGCGCTTCCCTGGAAGGAACCGACGCGATAGCGCTTCTATCC
>JAUYDX010000058.1 GCA_030691625.1 Candidatus Omnitrophota bacterium
TCGGGAACCCTGATTACATCTTTCCATATTTTGTATGCTTCCCCGTCATCTTTGTATACGGAGATCCATAGCCTTTCAGGATCTACCTTCAATACCTTGGTAAAAAACTCCCACGCCCAGGAGATCGCCTCTTTCTTAAAGTAATCGCCGAACGAGAAATTCCCCAGCATCTCAAAAAACGTGTGATGGCCCGCGGTCTTCCCCACATTTTCCAGGTCTCCTGTCCTGAGGCATTTCTGGCAGGTAGCAGCGCGCCTCGGGCCTTTGACCCTGCCCAGAAACTCTTCCTTAAACTGGTTCATGCCAGCGCCTGTGAATAAAAGCGACGGGTCATTAGCTGGCACAAGCGAATCGCTCGGATAAACCCTGTGGCCTCTGGCCTCAAAAAATCTCAAAAATCTGTCCCTTATCTCATCAACCTTCATATTCCCTGTCGCAGCCTGCGCCTTCCAAACAACTTTACACTTGTAACATTGTTTGAAGTGTCAAGTTGTTTACTTTTCTTTCAGCACCACGTAGCCCCTGTATGTGCCAAGGAGTGTATCGCCACTGACCTTAGAGACAATGGCCATGTAATCCTTCACATTATTGACAGTAGTCCTGTTTATCTCGTAGATCACATCGCCCTGCCTTATACCAGCCTGCTCAGCAGGGCTCCCTGCCTGCACGCCTGTCACAATAATCCCGTTTTCCGAGTTCAGCTTAAAACGCTGGGCTATTTCGCTGGTTATATCAGAAACCTCAAGCCCTCTCCATGAAGAAACTATTTTCTCAGCAGCCTTCGGCTCTGCCTTCTTCTCTGTAACCACAGTCTTATCTTCAGGCCGTTCGCCTATCTCTACAGTAGCTGAATAAATTTTTCCCTCCCTGACTACTTCCAGCGCCACCTTATCCCCTATGTTCCTTTTTAGAATATTCCTTATCAGGACCTCTGTGTTTTTAATTTTTTCGTTATCCAGGGAAATTATCACATCGCCTGGTTTTAACCCTGCCCTTTCAGCCGGGCTCGCGCTCACTATCCTGGAAACCAGCACCCCATTTTTATCGTTTAAACCAAAATAACCAGCCAGATTAGCGTCCATATCCTGGATAATGACCCCTAGCCACCCATACAGTACCTTTCTACCCTGCATAAGGTCATCCACTATCCTCCTGGCAGTATTTATGGGGATAGCGAATCCTATGCCCTCTGACCCACCGCTCATTGTAAATATGGCCACATTAATGCCTATAACTTCTCCGTAAATATTTACCAGCGGCCCTCCGCTATTGCCCGGATTTATCGCGGCGTCTGTCTGTATAAGGTCAGAATATTCCCTGGTCCTTTTATCTGTAACAGGTAAGGTCCTGTGAAGCGCGCTTACCACGCCCACTGTCACTGTAGGCTCTGGATTTTTTACAGCAAACGCAAAAGGGTTTCCTATGGCTATAGCCCAATGACCTATCTGGACATTATCCGAATTCCCGAACTTCACAAAAGGTAAATCTCCCTTAGGCTCTATCTTTATAACAGCCAGATCAGAATATGTGTCAGAACCCGTGACCGTAGCCTCAAACTCCCTGGCATCAGGCAATGTAACCTTTATTTTGTCCGCGCCATGCACCACGTGCTCGTTTGTGATTATGTAGCCTTCCTTATTTATGATAAAACCCGAGCCAAGGCCCATTTTCTTGAATTCCTTCTGAGGGCCTTCCACAAAAAAATCGTTAAAGAAATCATTAAAGAACTGGTCTTCAAACTGCGCAAAAGGATAGTATCGGGTCTGGTACCTCTCTGTGTGCTCTGTGCTTACGCTCACCACTGCCTGGCCCACTTCCTTTGAGACATTTACGAAGGCGTCCTGTAAACTCAATGCCTCCCTCGGCGGCTCAGCAGCATAAAGAGAAATCCCAAAAAACAAAAATAAAAAAACCCCTATTATTTTTAATCGAGTCATACCATCCTCCGCGCGTAAATAATTATTTCTTCTCTTCCGCTGCCTTCGCTATTGTCTCTTTTATCTTCTTCTCTATCTCATTACAAACTTTTCCACTAGTCTTCAAATACTCCCTCGCAGCCTCCATCCCAGCGCCTAATTTCTCGCTCCCAAAAATTATAGAATTACCTGATTTCGTCAGGACCCCGGAATCTATGCCAAGTTCCAATACACTTCCTTCCCTGGAAATGCCTTCCCCGTGTATTATCTCAAACTCAGCGTTCCTGAATGGCGGCGCGACCTTATTCTTCACAACCTTTGCCCTGACCCTATTGCCTATAACCTTGTCGCCTGTCTTAATAGCCCCTATATTCCTCATATCAATCCTCACGGAAGAGTAGAATTTGAGCGCCCTTCCGCCAGTGGTTGTCTCAGGATTTCCGAACATAACACCTATCTTTTCCCTTATCTGGTTGATAAAAATAACACAGGTGTGGGTCTTTGCGATAATTGCCGTAAGTTTCCTTAAGGCCTGGGACATAAGCCTGGCCTGTAGGCCTATATGCCTGTCTCCCATCTCGCCTTCTATCTCAGCCTTTGGAACCAGAGCTGCCACAGAGTCTATAACTATCAGGTCTACTGCGTTGCTCCTCACTAGCATCTCAGCTATATCCAGGGCCTGCTCTCCCGTATCCGGCTGGGAGATCAAAAGGTCGTCCAGATTCACTTTTAGTTTCCTGGCATAAGTCGGATCCAGCGCGTGCTCAGCGTCTATAAAAGCGGCTACTCCGCCTGTCTTCTGCACCTGCGAAACAATACTTAAGGTAAGTGTTGTTTTTCCGCCTGCCTCTGGCCCGAATATCTCAATAATCCTTCCAAAAGGCACGCCTCCTACACCTAATGCCAGGTCTAAAGACAATGCCCCTGTAGAAATAACATCCACATCAAACTTTGTGCCCTGGCCAAGACGCATAATAGAACCCTTGCCAAACTGCTTTTCTATCTGCGAAACAGCTGATTCAATGGCCTTTTGCTTATCATCAGACTTTGCTGCCACCTTTTTTTCTTCCTTCTTTTCCTCTTTCTTAACCATTTTCTCCTCCTCGGTTTAAGGATTAATTATACCTTCGCCATACCCCAAAGTAAAGCACAAATTGTATTTACCTCCTTTCACCATATTAGACACATCTCAACTGCGTTTTCTTTCACTTTTTTTCGCAAACAACTTTACATCGAGGCAATGTCTCAATGTAAAGTTGTTTTGACAAAGAGTCAAATACGGATATAATAGGGCTTATGGATATTTCCGCTCAAGTAATCTGCATAGGAAATGAGATAATGCTGGGTCATATTGCCAACACAAACGCCAGCTTTGTCTCAAATAAGCTTGCCACAATAGGCATAAAAACCTCCAAACACCTGGACATACCTGATAACTCTGAGGTCATAATATCTTCAATAAGAAAAGCCCTTAGTGAATCAGATATAGTAATCCTAAGCGGCGGACTAGGCCCTACTGTTGACGACATCACTCTTGAATGCATATCAATAGCCCTGAATAAAAAGCTGATATTCAATAAAAAAATAGCCAGCCAGATAAAGGCGCATTTCAAAAGGCGTCAAATAGCTATGCCTGAGAACAACATGCGCCAGGCGCTTATCCCAGAAGGCGCTATGCCTATAGAGAACCATATCGGCACAGCCCCGGGCCTAATTATCCCCCTCACTCCCATCATCCCTCTCCCATTTATGGGAGAGGGCAGGGGTGAGGGTAAAGAGAGGGTTAAGGTGAGGGTCCTTCTCGCCTTTCCAGGCGTGCCCCATGAGCTCTACCCCATGTTTGAAAAAACTGCCCTCCCTTATTTAAGGAAAAACTTCCCCACTGGCAGGATAATAAAGTCGAGAGTCATTAAGATAACTGGCCTCTCAGAGTCAAAGGTAAATGAACTAATAGAAGACATTCTAAAACTCAGCGGCAATGTCCAGATGGGCATCTACCCCCACCCTGAAGAGATACACGTAAAAATCACTGTCTTTGAAAAAAATGAAAAAATAGCGCTTTCTGTAATAACTAAAATCCAGAAAAAGATACAGGACAGGCTTAAAGATTATATATTTGGCTATGACAATGAAAAACTCGAAGAGATTATTGGAAAAATCCTTTTAAAATCAGGAAAAACCCTGGCAATTGCTGAATCCTGCACAGGCGGGCTCCTGGCAAATAGGATCACAGATATCTCGGGAAGCTCAAAATACTTCAAACTCGGCCTTGTAACCTACAGCAATGAATCAAAAAATAAGCTCCTGAGCATCCCTCTTGGCGCAATAAAAAAATACGGGGCTGTTTCTAAACAGGTCGCGTCTTTAATGGCAAAAAACGTGCGGCTTCTGGCTAAAACTGACTATGGGATAGGGGTTTCTGGCATCGCTGGTCCTTCTGGCGCCACGCATAAAAAACCAATCGGCCTTGTTTATATTGCGTTCACTGACAAATCAAATACAATCTGTAAGGAATTTCACTTTATCGGAACCCGCGAACTCATAAAATATAAATCCACCCAGGCAGCCTTGAATATGATCAGGAAAGAAACCTCGTAGGTTGCGGCAAGCCGCAACCTACGAGGTTGAGGTGGTTATTAATATGCCTCATATCCGCGCGTTTATAGCAGTTGAAATCGACCAGCCAAGCAGGCAAAAAATCTCCAGTCTTATCTCTGGCCTCAAAAAATCCAATGCAGATGTAAAATGGATAACCGAAGACCAGATGCACCTGACCCTGAAATTCCTCGGAAATATAGATGAGGGCAAGATCCATGAAATCTCAAGCGCCCTATCCTCTATATCGCATGATTTCAAGCCATTTGAAATAACCCTGTCAGATATAGGCGCGTTCCCTAATCTGGACCACCCCAGGGTTATCTGGATAGAGATAGAAAAAGGCGCTGACCTGCTTAAAACGCTTGCGGGAAAAATAGACTCAAGGCTGGAAAAACTCGGGTTTCAGAAAGAAACAAGGGAATTCAAAGCTCATCTCACATTAGGCAGGGTAAGAACTTCTAAAAATATGCCGCAACTCGTAAAAATAATAAACGAAACTCAATTCGCTCCGGAAACTGGGGTTAAAATCAACGAGCTCATCCTCTTCCAAAGCACCCTCACCCCCAAAGGCACTATATATACAAAGCTTTGGACAACATAGCTATCCTTTATCTTGAATATCGCTTTAAGTCTCTATAAAAGTTTTCATGGCCGCCTACAGCTATAAACATAATTGCTTTTCTGTGGGTA
>JAUYDX010000088.1 GCA_030691625.1 Candidatus Omnitrophota bacterium
AGATAGAAATTTAAAGTTACCGCTTCAACCTCGCAGGTTGCGGCTTGCCGCAACCTGCGAGGTTGAAGCGGTCTAGTTTATTTTATATTGTATTAAGGGAAGCTGATGTGAATTCAGCGCAGCCCCGCTGCTGTAACGGTAACGAAATTTGCAAAGAGCCATTATGCCGATTTTTCGGCATGAGAAGGCGCAAAAAGTAGGCAAACAACTTGACACTTGTAACAATGTTACAAGTGTCAAGTTGTTGCAGGGCGACCGGAGCCAGAAAACCTTACGATATATTTGATAGATTTTTTGCCGCGACGGGCGGCAAAGGGCCAAGTAAACCAGGGTGCAGCCCTTGATGCGATTTTCGCGTCAAGGGTTTTTTGCTTACGGAGGGATGGTATGAAAAAGATTTTATTTTGCGCGTGCGCAATATTTGCCAGCAGTTTGTTTTTTGATATTTATGCCGAGGAGGACGATAGCGGCGGGGTCTTACTGGAAAGGATAGTGGTCACGCCATTAAGAATGGAGCAGTCTAGTTACAAATCCACCTCGAACGTCACTGTCATAGGCGCTGGGGAGATAGAATCCAGCGGAGCAAAGAGCGTTTCAGCGGTGCTTCAGGAGAAGGCAGGGATCAACACCTATAATAATTCAAGCGACAAGACAAGCAAGGTCGACATACGCGGATTCGCAGACACATCCGTGAGCAACGTGCTCGTATTGATAGACGGCCGCAAGGTAAATTCCATAGATATGTCAGGACCGGATTGGCTGCAGATACCTATCGAGTCTATAGAAAGGATAGAAGTATTAAGAGGGGCAGGTTCTGTTTTATACGGAGACAATGCGGTGGGCGGGGTAATAAATATCATAACAAAAAAAGGCGCGGGAAAATTTTCAGGCAGGGCCGGGACAATGATGGGCAGTTACAGGTCGCGGCAGGACGACATAGAGATACAGGGCAAAGAAAAACAGATTTCCTATTACCTTTATTCTAAATATTATTCAACAGAAGGCTACAGGGCCAATAGCGCCCTCTTTGAGCATGATTTTAATACCAGGCTTGATTTTGACGCTACGGATACTGTGTCTATGGGTTTGAGCGCGGGATTGCACAAGGATGATTATGGCATGCCAGGAGGACTGGACGACCAGACAGAGCTGGATCAATACGGAAGGCGCGGCTCAGCTGACGCCTCTGATTTTGCCTCAACAAAAGACAGGTTTGTAAAATTATCTCTGGATGCTTCGCCGCAGCTTAAAGAAATGGATATGGGTAAGTTCACCCTGGATTATTGTTACAGGAATAGGGACGCGTATTCCTGGTTTTATTACGGAGGCTGGCCCACGGCTACAAAATACAAGATAGATACGCGCTCCTTTGCGCTTAAAAACGTACAGAACAGGAATATCATGGACAGGGATTTGCATCTGGTCTCAGGCATTGATTACTACGATGTAAAACACACGATAAACGGCTCTGAGAACAATACAGACGACCTGACCATATACAAAGACGAACTCGGTTTCTACGTTTATTCGGAATTTGAATTTGTCAGGGCATTATTTTTAAACGCAGGGGCAAGATATGAAAGGGCGAAATACAGGTTTGACCAGCAAAAGGCGACTGCCTTATATACGACAAAAACCCCCAGCGAAACCGTATACAGCGGCGGACTGAAGTACGAATACGCGGAAGGGTCCAACGCGTATTTCAATGTCCAGGAGAGTTTCAGATTTCTCGCCACTGACGAGTGGTATAGCACCTGGACAGGACTCAATACAAACCTAAAACAGCAGACAGGCATCCAATACGAACTGGGCATAAAACACAACCTGAAAGACAAGTTTTTAGTGACAGTGACGCCTTATATAATGGATATCGAAAACGAGATCTACGTGAATCCAAGCCCTTCTCCGGGCCAGAACGAGAATTATGACAAGACAAGGAGATCAGGCGTGGAGCTTGGCATGGAGACGGATCTGCGCAAATTTTATGACATACCCGCGCTCGACAAGCTGGAGTTTTTTACAAATTACGCTTTCCAGGACGCTGAATTCAGAGGCGGCGCGTACAGCGGTAAACAGATACCAATGGTGCCTAAAAATCAGGGCAATGCCGGCTTAAACGCGGGGTTTATGAAAAATTACATCCTGAACGTAACAGGTAAATACGTGGGCGATAGATACGCCATAAACGATACCGGCAATGCGACGCCCAAGGTAAAAAGCTACATCACCATGGACACAAAGCTTTCTTATAAAAGAGACGCTATGGAGATATACGGAAGCATGAACAATGTGTTCAACGAGAAATATTCAACATACGTAGCCAAGAGCACGTCTTCCGCGAAAAAAGATTACTACCCCGCGCCTGAGAGGAATTTTGAAATCGGCGCGGTCTATAAATGGTGAGGGTTCTCGACTAAGCTTGCGCGATTAGCCGCAACGTCCGCTCGAACAATATTGCAGCAAAGGACAAAGTCCCCTAATATTCTTCGAGCGGTCACGAGAGCGTATCATGGGAGCGGAGTCGAGAAGTTCTTGTATTTGACAAATCAGCGCGCAATTGATATCATAGATGCAAATGTTTGAAAATAAATCTTTTCAGCTGGCTGTCCTGGTTTCGATCTTTTTGCATTTTTCCGTGTTCCTGATCACGCCTTATACAGGCGCGTTGCCAAGAAAAGAACGCATCGATCCCATAAAGGTAGCTTATTTTAAGGTAAAGGCCGAGCCTAAAAAGGTTGTGGGAGAGAGGCCGCGGCCCATTTCTCCTCTGGCGCCAGAGGCATTGCCTAAAGTAAAGAAGGATGAGATTTTAAACCCGCCGCAGGCGCAGGCAAAAAAAAAGGAAGAGCCGACCGTTGAAACCATAACCTCTGACTCCAGGGCCATAATAGGCGCCAAAGGCAAAAAGTTTGAAACAGTTGTCAATGACGAGAAGGATAGCGGCAAGAAAGCCGCTTATATAGGTTACTACAGATCAGTAAGGGAAAGGATAAGGTATTACGCTGATAGAAATTATATAAAGCAGGGCAGCGCGGCCCAGGGCGAGGTTTTTCTGTCCTTTGTGGTGACCTCCAGCGGAGAGCTTCTTCATATAATGGTTATTGACGCAAAGTCAGCGGATGACGCGATGTTGAGAAACATAGCTGTGGACAGCGTGAGAGACGCGAGCCCCTTCCCGGCATTTCCCCAGGGCATGAACCAGTACCAGGTCACCTTCAACGTAATAATCTCCTTCGAACTCAACAAATAACTTTACACTTCAAACAATGTTACAAGTGTCAAGTTGTTTAAAAAAATACTTGACAAAGAGCCAGGGTTTGGTATTATATTACAATAAATAGCACTCCTCTTGGTAGAGTGCTGACAAAATAAGGAGGTGTTATATGGCAATACAACCTTTAGGAGACAGAGTTCTCGTAAAAAGGCTTGAAGCAGAGGAAAAGACCAAAGGAGGCATTGTTTTACCAGACACTGCCAAGGAAAAGCCCCAAAAAGGCGAGGTGGTAAGCTGCGGCAAAGGCAAGACGCTTGAGAGCGGCAAGGTAGAGCCTTTGGAGGTTAAAAAAGGCGATGTGGTGCTTTTTGGCAAATATTCAGGCGCGGAAATCACTTATAAAGAGGAAGAGTATCTGATATTAAAGGAAGAGGACATTTTAGCAATAATCAAATAAACAACTTTACACTTCAAACAATGTTACAAGTGTCAAGTTGTTTGGGAAAAAGGGAGGGAAATAAGATGGCAAAACAGTTATTATTCAGCGAAGAGGCCAGGCAGAAGCTGGCAAAAGGCATTGACCAGCTCGCTTTAGCTGTAAAGGCTACTCTTGGCCCAAGGGGAAGAAATGTTATCCTGGAAAAGAAGTTTGGGTCTTCAACAATTACCAAGGACGGCGTGAGCGTAGCAAAGGAAATAGAGCTCAAAGACCCGTTTGAGAATATGGGCGCGCAGATGGTTAAGGAGGTTGCTGAAAAGACAAGCGATCTGGCAGGAGACGGCACTACTACCGCGACAGTGCTTGCCCAGGCAATCTATAAAGAAGGATTGAAAAATGTTACAGCAGGGTCAAATCCCACTGCCTTAAAGCGCGGGATTGACAAGGCGGTTGCGAACGTGGTTGAAAATTTAAAGAAGATGTCAAAATCAATAAAGGACAAGAAAGAGATTTCCCAGGTTGCCTCAATAGCGGCGAATAACGATTCCGAGATAGGCGAACTTATAGCAGAGGCAATGGAAAAGGTCGGGAAAGACGGGGTAATAACTGTTGAAGAGGCAAAGTCAATGGCTACGACCCTGGATGTCGTGGAAGGCATGCAGTTTGACCAGGGATATCTTTCGCCTTATTTTGTGTCAGACGCGGAGAGGATGGAAGCTGTAATAGAAGACCCTTACATATTGATCCACGAAAAGAAAATTTCCGGGATGAAGGATATGCTTCCACTACTTGAAAAGATAGCCCGCTCAGGCAAGCCGCTTATCATAATCGCGGAAGACGTGGAAGGCGAGGCGCTCGCGACGCTTGTTGTGAATAAGCTCAGAGGCACGCTTAACTGCTGCGCGGTAAAAGCCCCTGGCTACGGCGACAGGCGCAAGGCAATGCTGGAAGACATAGCCATTCTCACAGGCGGCAAGGCGATTACAGAAGACCTTGGCATAAAGCTTGAGAATATAGGGCTCGATGATTTAGGCAAGGCAAAAAGAGTGACTGTGGGAAAAGAAGAGACAACAATAGTGGAAGGCGCAGGAAAGAACTCGGACGTCAACGGAAGGATTACCCAGTTAAAGAGGCAGATAGAAGAGACAGATTCAGATTACGACAAAGAAAAGCTCCAGGAACGCCTTGCGAAACTGGCAGGCGGAGTGGCTGTTATCAACGTAGGCGCCGCCACTGAAACAGAGATGAAGGAGAAGAAAGCCAGGGTAGAGGACGCGCTTCACGCTACAAGGGCAGCTGTGGAAGAAGGCATTGTCCCGGGCGGCGGAGTGGCTTTCCTTAGATGCGCTCCTAAACTCGATGACCTGAAAGTTGACGGAGACGAAAAGATAGGCGTCAATATCATAAAGAGGGCGCTGGAAGAACCTATCCGCCAGATAGCGGAAAACGCCGGCATGGAAAGTTCTGTGGTCGTGAATAAAGTAAAGGGCGAGAAACAGAACGTGGGCTACAATGCAGAGAGCGACGAATACATGGATATGGTAACCTCGGGTATTATAGACCCTACAAAGGTATCAAGGACAGCGCTTGAGAACGCCGCAAGCATCGCAGGACTGCTTTTAATGACAGAGGTGCTTATTTCTGATTTACCTGAAGAGGAGAAATCAGGGCACGGCGGAGCAGGGATGCCGGGCGGAATGCCTCCAGGCGGCGGGATGTATTAATAGTTTGACTTCTCGACTCTGCTCTCCTGATATGCTTTCGTGACCGCTCGAAGAATATTGCTCGAGCGAACGAAGTGAGTCGAGAACATTAGGCCACACTTAAGCCCGCGGCGAGAAATCGCCGCGGGCTTTTTATTGCCTCCCAAACAACTTGACACTTCAAACAATGTTACAAGTGTCAAGTTGTTTGTTGTTCAAATAGCGTATTTGACAATAAGATATCTATGTGATATATTTGAGGTAATATTTTATATTAAATTAATTAGATAATCAAACTCACAAGGAGGATGCGGCATGCCAGACCTTTACGAAATCCCCAAAAAGCTTATTGAGAATATCTCAAAGGTTATAGTGGGCAAAAAAGATGTAATTGAGCTGGTTGTTGTGGGCCTTATGGCCAATGGGCACGTGCTGCTGGAAGATGTGCCCGGACTGGGAAAAACAATGCTTTCCAGGACGCTCGCGAAATCCATAGCGGGCAGATTCAAAAGAATCCAGTTCACGCCGGATCTTCTGCCATCGGATGTTACCGGCGTTTCGATATACAATCAGAAAACAGGCGAGTTCGAATTCAACGAAGGCCCTGTATTCGCGAATATAGTGCTGGCCGATGAAATAAACCGCACCACGCCAAGGACCCAGTCAGCCCTGCTGGAAGCCATGCAGGAATTTAACGTTACCATAGATGGGATCTTAAGGGAACTGCCGACCCCGTTTTTTGTAATAGCCACAGAAAACCCCATAGAATTTCACGGCACATATCCTCTGCCGGAGTCGCAGGTGGACAGGTTCCTTATGCAGCTTGCGGTAGGGTATCCTTCAAATGTGGAAGAGGTAAATATCCTTACAAGGAATTTCAGGGAATCCCCCCTGGAGACCCTGCAGAGCGTAGTCAGCATAGAAGAAATAATAGAGGTCCAGAAGGCAGTGATGTCGGTGCACATAGACCAGAAAGTGGCTGATTACATAGTCCAGATAGTTTCCAGTTCCAGAAATATGCCTGGCGACATAAAGCTCGGGGCCAGTCCCAGGGCGTCGCTGGCGCTCATGCGCACGTCAAGGGCGCTGGCATTCCTTGATAAAAGGGATTATGTAATACCTGATGATGTAAAAAATCTCTCGTATCATGTGCTTAAACACAGGCTTATCCTTCAGCCGCGCTCCATAGTGCGCGGGCTGACAACAAGAGACATTGTAAATCATATATTAAAAAAGGTCTCTGTGCCGGTTTAGTATATGCTGATAACCCTCAAAGGCATATCTCTTCTTTTAGCCGTAATAGTCCTCATAGCTATTGCCTGGAATACCGACATAACAATGGTGTACATATTTTTTGTGGTGGCCTTTGTTATGTTTGTACTGTCCCTGGCGCATACCTATCTTAACATCCCGGATATAGATGTCCAGCGCGCGGTCCAGGAAACCGCATTCGAAGAAGAAGTGCTTAATATCAAGATGCGCATCCGCAATAAACTGTCCAGGCCTGTTTACTTTTTTGAGCTGTTGGATTTTTTTCCAGGCGGCCAGCCGGGCAAGGAGAAGATATCCCTGTTTATCCTGGCCATAAACCCGGGAGGGGAGATCAATTTTAATTACAGCGCGGATTGTTACAAAAGAGGCGTATGGAAACTCGGGCCTATAGAGATTACGTCTCAGGATGCCCTGGGTTTTTTTAGAATGAAAAAAATCCTGGACGTAGTATCTGATATAGTTGTATATCCGGCTGTTTTCAGGATAATGGCTTTTCCTGCCCTGGCCAGCGGGTCTGTTTCATGGATGGGAGTGGAGACAGCCAAGATAAGCGGAGACAGCCACGAATTTTTCGGGATCAGGGAATATCAGCGCGGAGACACGATAAGCAAGATGCATTGGCCGTCCACAGCCAAGCATAATAAATTGATAGTGAGGCAGTTTGAGCGCAACGCGGTCCAGGAGGCGACCATAGTGCTGGACCTTATGAAGGGCCATGATATAGGCGCGGGCAGGGAAACTACGCTTGAGTACGCTGTAAAGATATCCGCATCCATAGCGAAGTTTCTGCTCAATAGCGGTGTCTTTGTGCAGGTAATGGGATATACAGACGAGGCGCTGGTGATACCGTTCGGAAAAGGCGAATCCCATATGTATAAAATACTGGAATACCTGGCAAAGGTCCAGTCTACAGGAGGGCATAATCTCAGCGAGACGCTGGAAGAGGCGAGTTTTCTTACGCCTTATAGCTCCACGCTTGTGGTGACAATGCTGGACAATGACATGGACGCGCTTTCCAGCCTGGTGCAGTTCAGGGCAAAAGGCGTAAAGCTCATAGTGGCTGTGCTTTCTGTTTCAACTTTTGGCCACTCTGATGAGATTGAGTATCTGGATACAGAGGCCGCTAAAAAGTTTGACGAGGCGCTGGTGGGCCTGGATGCCTACGTGTACAGGATATCCAAAGGCGATGATTTTGAGAAAAAATTCGAGACAGCGTAATGGTTCTCGACTGGGCTTGCGCATTACGATAATAACGTCCGCTCGAACAATACTAATATTCTTCGAGCGGTCAGAAGAGCGCATCATGGGAGCGGAGTCGAGAAGCCCTTTAATATTTATATGAATAGAGACTTTTTATATTTTCATTTTGCGAATCTGGGGCTTATTATGATAGGGATATTGTCTGCGCAGAAAATCCTGGGCCCTATTATCACAGCAGGGCTTTTAGCCGGGATTGTGGCGGGATTTTTCTTCAGCTGGAGTATCAGGAAGGCCAGGCCTCCGCACATAGATACTTTTATAGGCATGCTCTCGCTGGCCAGCGTGGTGATTATACTGAGCAGGTTTTACGAGGTGCAGATAACCTTTGAAAATCTCATAAAGATTTTTTCAACAGCCCTTGTCTGGCTCAGCCTTTTCCAGTCTTTCGGGCTGGAGGACTACAAGAATTATAATATAGTCCAATTTATATCAGTCTGCCTTTTGATCGCTTCTGTAAGCCTCGCGCTTGAAAATGAGGCGATCTACGTCTTTTACCTTACGGTTTTTCTGTTTCTGTTTATTTTCACTACGCGCCTGGGCCTTGTGTGCAAAAAACAGACCCAGGGCTCTGTCATCATAGGCGATAAGGAAGAGATAATGAGCCTGTGGCAGCAGATAAAGATAGGCGCGATCATGTTTTCTATTGTCCTGATGCTCTCTGCCCTGGTTTACCCTATGGTGCCCAGGTTCAACAGCCTTTCTTTAAGCTGGGTGCCTGCCTCGCTTCTGGGCCTGCCTGAGAAGATCCCGCTTTTAAAATTGATAAATGACGCGAGGCAGAAGATCAAAGACAAAAAAAATAAGAAAGACCAGCTGATAACGGACAATCTTAAGAAAAGAGAGACAAGCGGAGACAAGATTCAGCAAAAAAAGCTTGAAAAACAAAAAGAGAAGCAGACATCTACAGAAAGATTCAAGGCGGGAGATTTTGATAAATCCGTGGATGTTTTAAAAATAGAGAGCCTTACGATAAAGGCGGATAAAAACGAGATACCGCTTGATCAAAAAGCAAATCTGAAGGCGGAATTAAAACTGACAGACGGTTCCGGTATCCCTGCCACAAGGCTTGTGGACTGGAAGGTCATAGGGTCAGGGCAGGGCTCAGGCGGCGGCATCGGAAGAGTTATGATAGACAAAGACGGGAATATTACCCCCAGGGGGCCTGGGTTTGTCACTATATCCGCCTCTTACATGGGGACCTTCAGCAACGACGTGAAAATCAAGATAAAAGAACCGCTGAAGCCTAAAAAGAAAAGAGGTTTTTTATTTTATTTTTTTATTTTTTTCTTATGGTTATTATTGCTATCGCTCGTTATCCTGACCATAAGGACTATTATAAGGGTATACACCTTGACGGAGATGCGGGAATTGGCCCCGAAGAGGTTCATAAAAGAACTGTATTTTGCGCTTTGCAGGGCGCTTAAATTTTACGGGGTCCGCAAAATGAATTATACGGCTTACAGGGAATTCTATAAGTTCATCAAAGAGCTTATCCGCGCGAGGCCGGAGCCGATGTACGCCTTTACAGAAAATTTTATGGAATCGCATTTCTCCGAGCACGAGATTACCACAGAGCATTCCCATAAATACCTGGATTTATTCCACGAAACAAAAGACGTCATCCTGGAAAGAGACGATAAAAATAGCTTTTTGAGGGGTATCCTCTTCAGGCTGTATTTGCTCGACATATTACTCATACCCAAAAAATAATCAACCTAACCGCCCCAGCAACTTTACACTTGTAACAATGTTTGTAGTGTCAAGTTGTTTGACCAAGGGTGTCAACTTTCTTGACTTTATGGCGGATTTGCTGTATTATACAATCTCTAAACAGTTGTTTCGTAAATTCAGGAGGTATTAAATGGGCGAGTGGGTTGGAAGAGGCAGGAAGGCAAGGAGATGTTATGGGTTTGACGAGATCGCGCTTGTCCCCGGCAATGTTACGATAAATCCAAAAGAGACAGATACGAGCTGGGAACTGGACGGAAAGAAATACAAGGTGCCTATTCTGGCAGCTGCCATGGACGGGGTAGTGGATGTGAAATTCGCGATAGAGATGTCCAGGCTCGGCGGGATAGCCGTCCTTAATTTAAACGGCGTGCAGACCAGGTATGAAGATCCTGATGAGGTGCTTGAGAAAATATCGCGCGCTAACCCGGAAGAAGCCACAAAACTTGTGCAGTCGCTTTATCTGAAGCCTGTGCAGGAAAAACTTATCGCGAAAAGGATCAAGGAGATCAAATCCAAGAAAGGCGTGGCAGCTGTAAGTGCCATACCGCAGGACGCAGAAAAGTTCGGCAAGGTGGCTCAGGAGGCTGGCGCTGATATCTTTTTTATTCAATCAACTGTCATAAGCGTCAATCATGTCTCCAGCGAATATAAGATCGTGGACCTGGCGAAATTTATCAAATCAATGAAGATACCTGTGGTGCTGGGAAATTGCGTTACGTATTCCGTGGCGTTGGAATTAATGGAGGCCGGGCCTGCGGCTATCCTGGTCGGGATAGGTCCTGGCGCGGCGTGCACCACTCGGGGCGTCTTAGGTATAGGCGTGCCTCAGGTAACAGCCACTTCGGATATAGCTGCGGCAAGGGATTTTTATTACAAGAAGACAGCGAAATACATACCTATTATAACAGACGGCGGCATGGATTCAGGCGGAGATATATGCAAGGCATTTGCCTGCGGCGCAGACGCGGTAATGGTGGGCTCTGCTTTCGCGAGGGCAAAGGAGGCGCCTGGCAAGGGATATCACTGGGGAATGGCAACGCCACACGCCAACCTTCCCCGCGGCACCAGGATTCACGTTGGCACCACAGGGACACTGGAAGAGATCCTCCTGGGCCCTGCGAAGCTCGATGACGGCTCTCAGAATTTAGTAGGCGCTCTTATGACGTCAATGGGAAACCTCGGCGCTAGAAACATTAGAGAGATGCAGCTCACTGAAATTATCATAGCCCCATCCATCAAGACCGAAGGCAAGATCATGCAAAGGGTCCAAAAGGTTGGCATGGGTAAATAAAGTTAACCCGGATTCAAACAACTTGACACTTGAAACAATGTCACAAGTGTCAAGTTGTTTGGTTGATTATATGCTTCATAGCGATTTCGTCCACCTGCACGTCCACACGCAATACAGCCTTCTTGACGGCGCCTGCATAATACCTAATCTCATTGACCTCGCGAGGCGCATGAAGATGCCTGCCTGCGCCATAACAGACCACGGCAACATGTTCGGCGCCATTGAATTCTACCAATCATGCATGACGAATGGGATCAAGCCTATAATAGGGTCAGAGGTTTATATCGCCCCCAAAGGCAGGCTTGACAAGACCTTTTCCGCCGGAGAAGAAACAGCCAATCACCTGATACTGCTTGTCAAAGACGAGGCAGGATATAAAAATCTGATGAAGCTGGTCTCCATCGGTTATCTGGAAGGTTTTTATTATAAACCGAGGATCGATAAAGAGGTCCTGGCGCAGTATTCAAAAGGATTGATCGCGCTATCCAGCTGTTTAAAAGGCGAGATCCCCAGGTCTATAATGTCAGGGAAGGAAGAAAGGGCAAAACAGCTGGCAGATGAGTATTGCGCTATCATGGGCAAGGAAAATTTTTATTTTGAACTGCAGGATAACGGGATACCTGAGCAAAGGGAGGTCAGCAGGGAACTTATAAGGCTTGGCAAAGAATTGGGCATAGGAGTAGTTGCCACTAACGACGTGCACTATCTTACCAGGGACAGCGCTAAGGCGCACGAGGCGCTTCTATGCATACAGACGCAGACCACGCTGGATGACCCTAACCGCATGAAACTGCAGACAGACCAGTTTTATTTCAGGTCTGGCGAAGAAATGAAAGCGCTTTTTAAGGATACGCCGGACGCCATTTCCAACACAATAAAAATAGCGGAAAGGTGTAACCTGGAACTGGATTTCAAAAAGACATATCTTCCTCATTATGCCGCGCCTGAAGGCACCACGCGGGAAAAATTTATGAGAGAGCTCTGCGAAAATAATCTGGAGAAAAGATATCCCTTGTCTACCTGTCCAACTTCGCAAGTTGCCCCGATGGGCAACTTGCGAAGTTGGACAGGTGGGGATATGAGACAAATAAAGGAAAGGCTGGATTATGAATTAAAGGTCATAAGCAAGGCAGGCTACACAAGTTATTTCCTCATAGTGTGGGATTTTATAAGCCACGCGAAATCAAAAGGCATAGCTGTCGGGCCGGGAAGAGGTTCTGCGGCAGGGAGCATAGTGAGCTATCTCTTAGGCATAACAGACATAGACCCGCTCAGGTACAATCTCCTCTTTGAAAGATTTTTAAACTCTGAGCGCGTGAGCATGCCTGATATTGACATAGATTTCTGCTACGAAAGAAGGCCGGAGGTTATAGATTATGTCGTGCAGAAATACGGCAAGGACAATGTCGCGCAGATAATAACCTTCGGGACCATGGCAGCCAGGGCAGTAATAAGGGATGTGGGCAGGGTGATGAACCTTCCTTACGCTGATGTCGACAGGATAGCGAAGCTTGTGCCGATGGAACTGGACGTGACCCTGGAACTCGCGCTTGAAAAAGAACCGGAGCTCGCGAGATTATACAAAGAAGACCCAAGGGTGCGCGAACTTATAGATACCTCAAAAAAACTGGAAGGCCTTACGCGCCACGCGTCCACGCACGCGGCAGGGGTGGTCATAAGCGAGGATTCGCTCACCAACCACGTCCCAATATTTAAGACCAGCGATGGGCAAATTTCAACAGGCTACGCCATGGGCTCTCTTGAAAAGATAGGGCTTTTTAAAAATGGATTTCCTGGGCTTGAGGACATTGACCGTTATTCAGGAGGCGATAAAGATAATCAACAGGGTCAATAATGTAGGGGCGGTCAATGACCGCCCCCTACGGGTTGAGGACATACCAATGGACGACCCTAAGACTTACAGGCTTTTGAATAACGCTGAATCAGAAGGCATATTCCAGCTGGAAAGTTCAGGGATGAGAGACCTTTTGAGGAAATTAAAGGCAGAGAAATTCGAGGACATAATAGCTCTTCTCGCGTTATACAGGCCCGGCCCGATAGGAAGCGGCATGCTTGATGATTACATGAAGCGCAAGCACGGCAAGGTGGACGTGAGGTATGACCACCCGCTTCTTGAGGCGAGCCTGAAAGAGACATACGGCATCATTGTGTACCAGGAGCAGGTAATGACAATAGTCTCCTCGCTCGCTGGCTTTTCGCTGGCGCAGGCAGACCTTTTAAGAAGGGCTATCGGCAAAAAAACACCGGAGATAATGGAGCAGCAGAAAAAGGCCTTTATCGACGGCGCCGCGAAAAATAAAATAGACAGGCGTATTGCGGAAAAGATATTTAACCTGATAGAGCATTTCGCCGGTTACGGCTTCAACAAAAGCCATTCAGCGGCGTACGCCATGATCTCTTACAGGACAGCGTACCTGAAGGCGAACTTTCCCGTTGAGTTCATGACAGCCCTTCTCACCAGCGAAAAAGATAACACGGATAAGATAGTGGAATACATAGACGAGGCAGAGCGCATGGGTATAAAGATACTGCCTCCTGATATAAACGAGAGCTACGCGAATTTTACCATGATAAATAAAAATGAGATAAGATTTGGTTTGAGCGCTGTTAAAAATGTGGGCGAAGGCGCCATAGAATCCATAATCGAGGCCAGGAAAAAATACGGCCGTTTCTCGTCCCTGTACGAATTCTGCGAAAAGACAGATTCGAGGCTTGTGAATAAAAAGGTCATGGAGAGCCTTATAAAATGCGGGGCGTTTGACAGCGCGGGCCTTAAAAGATCCCAGCTGATGGCAATGCTGGCGGACACAATGAATGCCGCGGATTCCGCGCACAAGGAATCCGCCACAGGCCAGATGACGCTTTTTACCAAGGACAGCCGCGAACCGCAGGCCCCGGATATAAAGGAGTGGCCTGAGAGCCAGCTTTTGAATTTTGAAAAAGATATGATAGGGTTTTATATAACAGGCCACCCTCTCGCCAAATACGAAAAGATGATCAAGGAATATTCCACAGCAGGCAGCGCCGGGCTGAGGAAGCTCGAGGACGGCCAGAAGGTCTGGTTCGGCGGCATAATAAACAAAATAAAAAACACGGTCACAAAGCGTTCCGGGGAAAAAATGGCTATCATGATGATGGAGGATATGGAAGGCAGCGTAGAAGCGCTTGTATTCCCAAACTCGTACAAAAACGTCTCCAGGAACATATTGCCTAATGCGGCAGTATTTGTGAACGGCAGGCTCAGCCTTAAAGAGGAAAGGCCTAAGATAATCGTGGAGGAGATAATACCTATAACAGACGCCAGGAAAAAATTTACCCAGTCCATTTCCATAAATCTCGCCAGCCAGGGCTCGGACGAGGAATTTTTCAACAGGCTCAGGAATGTCTTTTCAAGGTATCAGGGAGATACGCCTGTTTACATCAATTTTTCCACTAAAGAAAACGGGTCTTTCCGCCAGGTCGTGGACAGGAAGCTTTTCGTGAGCCCCACCAATGAACTCGCCTCCGAGCTCGAGTCCCTGCTCGGCCGCGAACACATCCACTTCGAAAAATCCTAACCCCAAACAACTTGACACTTCAAACAATGTCACAAGTGTCAAGTTGTTGCATTGAAATCTGTTGACAATAACCGGCTAAACTGTTACACTACCCCTTGTATTTACGATAGATAGAAAAACCAAGGAGGATTTTTATGGCCAAGAGTATGACTAAGAAAGAAATAGTGATGAAGATTGCCACTGACACCAATATCAAACAAATAGATGTTAAAAAAGTGGTGCAGATGACGTTTGATATTATTGTGGACGCCCTGGCCAGGGGTGAAAAGATAGAGCTGAGGAATTTCGGCGTTTTTAAGACAAAGTCCAGAAAAGGCAGAATGGGCCGCAACCCCAGGACAGGCGTTCAGGTACCTGTCCAGCCTAAAAGGGTGGCTGTGTTCAAACCAGGCCTTATAATGAAGGCAAAGGTAAAATAATTGTAGCGATTGGTGCCAGGCACTATTTAAATAGTGCCTGGCACCAAAAAGGTAAGCATGATTAAAGCATTGCGCGGCACAAAAGATATTCTGCCAGGCGAGTCGGATTTATGGCAATTTATAGAATCTACTGGCAGGGATATATTTAATATATATGGGTATAATGAGATAAGGACGCCGATAATAGAGGAGGCGTCTTTGTTTATAAGGGGCATAGGAGACCTGACTGACATAGTGCAGAAAGAGATGTATGTTTTTTCTGACAGGGGCAATAGGCGAGTTGCGCTGAGGCCTGAGGCCACAGCGTCTATTGTCCGCGCGTATATAGAAAATTCAATGTCCCAGTCAGGCGGGGCCGCAAAGCTATTTTACACAGGCCCGATGTTCAGGAGCGAGAGGCCTCAGCAGGGCAGGCAGAGGCAGTTCTATCAGATAGGCGTGGAGGCAATAGGCTCGGACAGCCCGTTTCTTGACGCTGAGGTTATTGCGCTGGCTGTGAGATTTCTTGACAGGCTTGGCGTTAAAAATTATCACGTGAAATTGAACAGCCTGGGCTGTCAGAAGGATAAAATGGCCGCAATAGCAAAACATAAAGAGAACTTTAAGCCTCATTTTGAAAAATTATGCGACACCTGCAAGGCCAGGTTTGACAAAAATGTCTTGAGGATATTTGACTGCAAGGGCGATACGTGCAGGGTCATTGCTGAAAATGTAAAGGTGGAGGCAGCGCTCTGCAATGACTGCGAGTCGCATTTTAAAAAGGTGAAACAGTGCCTGGACGAACTGGGCGTTAAATACACTGTGGATCATAAAATAGTAAGGGGCCTGGATTATTATACAAAGACTGTATTTGAGATAACCCAGGATGACCTGGGCGCGAAAGACGCCATATGCGCCGGAGGCAGATATAATAATCTGGTAAAGGAACTGGGCGGGAAAGATACGCCTGCTACCGGGTTTGCTTTTGGCGTGGAGCGCCTGGCGCTTGCGTTAAAAGCTGTCAGCTGTCAGCATTCAGCTGTCAGCCCTAAAGTTTTTGTTGCGGTTGCGGGAGAAGGGCTTTACCCTGAAGCGTTTAAATTGCTGGATTCTTTGCGCGGCGCCGGGATCGCAAGCGAAATGGATTATGACGAGAGAAGCTTAAAGAGCCAGATGAGAAAGGCAGAGAAGCTCGGGGCAGGGTTTGTGGTTATTTTAGGGGAAGATGAGTTTAAAAAAGGCAAAGCTGTATTAAAGGATATGAGTAGCGGAGACCAAAAAGAAATAATGCTGAATGAAATTATTTCGGCGCTCCATACCATAAAAACTTCGCAGGTTGCCGAAGGCAACCTGCGAAGTTGAGGTGGTTAAATGATGAAACGCACGCATACATGCGGTGAATTGACAAAAAAAGATATAGGCAAAAAAGCCACGCTTGTCGGCTGGGTGTATAAGAGGCGCGATCACGGGAAATTGATTTTTATAGATATCCGCGACAGGTACGGCGTGACCCAGATAGTGTTTTTTAAAATGAAAGAGGCGGAGGAGCTTCGCAGTGAATACGTCATAGCGGTAAAAGGCGTTGCGCAGGAGAGGCCAAAAGGCACGGTAAACCCCAATATACCCACAGGAGAGGTGGAGCTTGGCGTCACAGAGCTGGAGATATTGAATCCATCGCTGACCCCGCCTTTTGAGCTGGATAATACAGGCGAGATCTCGGAAGAGGTCAGGCTGAAATACAGATATATTGATCTAAGAAGGCCTGATATGCAGAAAAAACTTATCCTGCGGCACAAGGTAATAAAATCAATGAGGGATTATCTGGATAAGCAGGATTTTATAGAAGTCGAAACACCTGTACTCACAAAATCAACCCCTGAGGGCGCAAGAGATTTTCTGGTGCCGTCCAGGCTCAATCATGGGAAATTTTTTGCGCTTCCTCAGTCTCCGCAGTTATTCAAACAATTGCTGATGGTGTCAGGCCTTGAGAGGTATTTCCAGATAGCCAAGTGTTTCAGGGATGAAGACCTCAGGGCAGACAGACAGCCTGAATTCACCCAGCTGGACATGGAATTTTCATTCACGGACGAGGACGAGATTTTCGCCACGATAGAGAAGCTCCTCAAATATACGTTCAAGGAAGCCCTGGGGCTTGATCTAAAAACGCCTTTTCCGCGCATGTCATATAAAGACGCGATGGAAAAATACAATTCAGACAAGCCTGACATCAGGGAAAAGAAAGAGGGATTTCAATTCTTATGGGTCACAAGTTTCCCGCTTTTCAAATACAATGAAGAAGAAAAAAAATGGGACATGGAGCACCATCCTTTCACATATCCTCTGGTGGAGGATATTGACCTCATAGAAAAGGACCCTGCTAAAGTCAGGTCCAGGGCTTATGATCTGGTCATTAACGGGGTCGAGATAGCCTCAGGCAGTATAAGGATCCATAAAAGAGATTTGCAGGAAAAGATATTCAAACGCATAGGCCTGAGCGCGGAAGAGGCAAAAGAGAGGTTCGGATTTTTACTGGAGGCGTTTCAATACGGCGCGCCGCCGCACGGAGGCATTGCGCTCGGCCTGGACAGGCTGATCGCGCTCATGGCAGGGTCTGATACAATAAGAGATGTTATAGCTTTTCCAAAAACTCAGAAGGCGATCTGTCCTTTGACAGACGCCCCATCGTCAGTGGACGAGACTCAGCTAAAGGAGTTGGGGATTAGAATAGAAAAAGAGGCCAAATAACCAAACAACTTTACATTGAGACAATGACGGAATGTAAAGTTGTTTGGGCAATATGAAAAAAGGAGGGGTTATGAAAAATATGATTTTGTGCTGTATAGTACTTGCAATATTTATGATGTCCGGCTGTGTCACAAGAACGTACACCACGCAAATTGACAGGGTTGATCAGGAAATATATGGCAATAGGGGCGTTATAGTGGGCACGCCTCCTCCGGTTGAAGAGACAGATGTGAAGAAGACAAGAGAGGTTTACAATCTGGAAGTAGAAGTGCCTTCCTTATATAAAGGCGCGTCAAGCCAGAACCAGCGCAGGGCATATAAAAAAGAACGGGTCAGGGAAGATGACAGGGATCTGGACGGCAACAGGGGATATGTGCAGGGGAGCATCAGCCCTGAAAAAGAGGTCTATGTGCCTGAAACTACTCAAGGACAGCAGTCTAATGTGCGGATCAGCGGAGGGTCGTATTCAGGAAGAACGCCGCAGGTAGTTTACAGCGAGCCTTCCAGTAAGACAAGTTCCAGTTCTGTCTCAGGAGAAGCTAAAGAGTATTACGTGGTAGAGAAAGGCGACACCCTGCAGACTATATCTGAAAAGTTTTACGGTACCACTAAAAAATGGACTGTCTTGTACGAAGCGAACAAACATATTCTTAAAAGCCCTGACAGGATAAGGCCAGGCCAGAAATTAGTGATACCCAAAGATTAGCAAAGCAGGGAACAGCCGCGATCGTACCGCCTCAACCTCGCAGGTTACCTCGCAGGTTACCTCGCAGGTAACCTGCGAGGTTGAGGCGGTTTGTTGTAAAGTTGTTGAGGGTGTAAACCTTGGATGGAAAGATTAATTGATATATCTAACAATGACGAGGCCAGGCAGCTTTTCGGGAGTTTTGACGAAAATCTGAAGACAGTGGAGTCTAATTTCGGGGTCAAGATAGTATCGCGCGGGGAGAAGCTGGCTATTAAAGGGGCCAAGAGGTCAGTAGACAATAGCGCGAGGCTTTTAGAGGAGATGCTTTTTGTAATAAGGAGGGGCGGCGCCATAAAAAGAGACGAGCTTTCATATTCCATAAGGTCTTTTAAAATAAATCCAGGCGTTGACCTGGAGGCCATATACCTGGACAGAATAGAGGTGTCTTCCAGGCGGCAGTTTATAACCCCGAAAACACAAGGCCAGAAAAAATATATAGACGCTATAAGAGAGCACGATATCGTATTCGGCGTTGGGCCTGCCGGCACAGGCAAGACATACCTTGCCATGGCAATGGCTGTGAATGCCCTTAAAAGGCGCGAGGTATCAAGGATTATACTTACAAGGCCGGCTATTGAGGCAGGGGAAAGCCTGGGCTATCTGCCAGGCGATCTCTATCAAAAGGTAACCCCGTACTTGAGGCCGCTCTACGACGCCCTCTACGACATGATGGAGATAAGCGAGATACAGGACTCTATTGAGCGCGGGGTCATAGAGGTGGCGCCTCTTGCCTACATGAGAGGCCGCACGCTTAATGATTCTTTCATTATCCTCGACGAAGCCCAGAATTCCACAACAGAGCAGATGAAGATGTTTCTAACCAGGTTAGGTTTTGACTCCAAAACAGTCATTACCGGAGACAATACCCAAAGCGACCTTCCTTCAGGCAGAGAGTCAGGCCTGACCCAGGTCCAGAAGATCCTGAGCCGCATAAAAGGCATAGCCTTCGCGTATTTCACAGGAGAAGACGTGGTGAGGCACAGCCTGGTGCAGGAAATAATAAAGGCATATGAGGAAAACTCTAAATAAAAAACAGAAAAACCCGGGATTTTCCAGTAAGCTATCGCATGTCCTTATAGCTGTAATCACGTGCCTGGTGCTGGTATTGATAGTGGAATGGGACACAAGCCTTTTCGACGCTGTATTTACCGAGGGCGACATAGTGCTGAAGTCCACCTACGCGCCTTTTGATTTTAAGATAAAAGGCGAGATAGACTCTAATGCCACTGAATCCGCCAGAAAAAGCGCGATGGAAAAAGTCCCGCCTGTATACCTCATTGACAGCTCTATCAAAGAAACAGTTTTAAGCAGGGTAAATTCTATTTCCGACGCAATAAACTCCCTTCATGTCCCTAAAGAGGGAGAGTCCCCTGAAGACAGGCTCTCCAGGATCAAGGAAACTATGGCGCCTTTTGAAATACCAATGCCTTTAACGCATAACATGCTGGAACTTAAAGACCCAAAGGGGTTTTTTGAAGAAGCTGTAAAGACCGCGGAATATATCCTGGACACCGGCCTTATATCCAGCCAGGAGCTCGCCAGGCTGGATAAGGAATCTGTAAAGACAGTGACGCTGTTAGATAAGGCAAAAAACACGGAACAGGTTAAATTCACGAACGAGCTGTGGTTATTTTCTGACGCGAGAAAGAGGGCGGATAACCTGTTGGCCGCGTTGAAGGAAAAAAAGGAAAAGGCCCTGCTCATAGATCTTATAAGCGGCGTAATAACAACCCCGAATATAAAATATCAGGACTCTGAAACTGATTTTAGAAGGCAGGCCGCGGCTGCCAAGGTAAAACCTATATACACCACTCTGGAAGTAAAAAAGAACGAACTTATAATAAATAAAGGCGAGCGCATATCAAAAGAGGATATGCTGAAGCTGGAGGCTATTGCGCAGAAAGAGCCCTATCCCACAAAGGTCGTGGCGTTTTTCGGGATCGCGCTGATAATAATTTTATTCATGCTGATCCTCGTATTTTATATAGAATTTTATGAACCTGACCTGATAGTGGGCAATAAAGAACTTGTACTTCTCGCGTCAATATGCGTCCTGGTGATTTTAGCGGCAAAGCTGATCGTGCTATCCCCTTACCCGAGTAACTTTATACCCATAGCAGCGGCGTCCATGCTTATCGCGCTTCTCTTGAATAGCAGGCTCGCGATAATCACGACGTGTTTCTTGGGCATACTGGCAGGCATGGTTTCCGGCGGGAGAATGGATATAGCGGCAATGTCCATAATAGGAGGCATGATAGGGATATTTGCGGTGAGGAATGTTAGAAGGAGATCCCAGCTTATATCAGCCGGATTTTTAGTGGGACTGGCCAATATGACTTATTTCATAGCCATAGGGCTTATAAATTCCCTGGATTTCCACACCTATATGACAGAGGCGTCCATAGGAATGGCTAACGGCATGGTGTCCGCGATAATAGTGACAGGCGTTTTGCCTATTTTTGAAAGTATGTTCAAAAGTATTACTGATATAAGCCTTCTTGAGACAGCGGATTTGAACCACCCAATCCTTAAAGAGATGGTTATAAAGGCGCCCGGAACATATCACCACAGTCTTGTGGTGGGGAACCTGGCTGAGGCCGCGTGCGAGACAATAGGCGCCAATGCGCTCCTCGCGCGGGTGAGCTCGTATTTTCACGATATAGGAAAGATAGAAAAGGCGGAATATTTCAGCGAAAACCAGGCAGGCGAATCCCCGCACGATAAACTCTCTCCCACAATGAGCAGCCTGATAATAACAAACCACGTGAAAAACGGAGTGGAACTCGCAGAGAAATACGGCTTAAACACCAGGATCGTGGCTATAATAAAGCAGCACCACGGCACAGGGCTTGTTTTTTATTTTTTCAAAAGGGCGCTGGAGAAGACCGTGGAAGATCAGGAGGTTTTTGAAGAGGGCTTCAGGTATCCTGGCCCAAAGCCGCAGACAAAAGAGGCCGCGTGCGTGCTTCTGGCTGACTCGGTAGAGGCCGCGTCCAGGACTCTTGACGACCCTACGACATCCAGCATACAGGGCCTCGTGAAAAAGATCATAAATAATAAATTCATAGACGGCCAGCTGGACGAGTGCGAATTAACGCTGAAGGACCTGGAAAAGATAGCGGATGTATTCACGCACATCTTGACCGGCATATACCACAACCGCGTGGAATATCCGGAAGACACCGGCAAGAAGAAGGCATGAAGATAGATATACAGAATCTGCAAAGTATAATCAAGCTTGATAAGGCTAAGATAACAGAGCGCGCAGGCGCGGTGTTAAGCGCCATGTCAGAACCTGACGCGGAATTGAGCCTGGTTTTCGTGAACGACATGTATATCAGGAATCTGAACTGGAAGTACAGGAGGATAGATTCCGCCACAGACGTGCTGGCGTTTCCCATGCGGGACTCGAGAGGGCTTTCAGGCTCCATACTGGGAGACGTGGTGATATCCGTGGAGACTGCGAGGCGCGAGGCAAAAAAACGAAAAAAGGATTTTCAGGAAGAGCTGGATTTATATCTGGCGCACGGCATATTGCATCTTTTAGGCTACGACGACGAAAAGCCAAGAGCAAGAAAGAAGATGAGAGAGAAGGAGAAAGAGCTCCTCCGTCTATTCCAAAGTTCTCGACTTAGTATTCATATATAGCCACAATGTCCGCTCGAACACTAATATTCTTCGAGCGGTCACGAAAGCTGGATGTGAGAGCAAAGTCGAGAAAATATATGAGGTGGATGTGCAGCAGCAGAGTTTAGTCGAAAGTTTTAACGCGGCCATAGAAGGCTTTGTGTATGTGTTTAAGAGCCAGCGCAACATGAGGCTCCATTTTTTAATGGGCCTTTTCGCGCTGCTTTTAGGCGTGCTCCTGAATTTCACATACGTAGAGCTAATGATATTGTGCCTCACTATAGCGTTTGTGCTTTTCGCGGAGATGTTCAATACAGCCATAGAGTATACAGTGAACCTGGTGAGCCAGGAATACAATCCTCTCGCCAGGATAGTGAAGGATATAGGCGCCGGAGCTGTTTTATTGAGCTCAATGGCAGCAATAGTGGTAGGGTATATCTTATTTGCCTCCAGGGCAGGAATAAGGATAGAAGACAATATCGCGAAAATAAGGGATTCCAGCTGGCACATAACGTTTATAGTGCTTATCCTGATCCTGGCTATAGTGGTTTTAAGCAAGATATTTTTGCAGAGAGGCACTCCTCTTAGAGGCGGTATGCCCAGCGGCCACAGCGCCGTGGCGTTTTCCATATGGGCTATTATCTCGCTTTTATATCCCAGCGGGCTCGTGATCTTCCTGGTGTTTCTCCTGGCCATGCTGGTGGCCAGAAGCAGGGTAAGTTCGCAGGTGCACAGCTTTATGGAGGTTTTTATAGGCGCTGTTCTTGGGATCCTGACAACAGTGGCCATATTCCAATTTTTGAGGAGATGATATGTGGCGTAAATTAAGGGCGTATTTTTTTACAGGGCTTCTGATAATCGTACCGAGCGTGATCACTTTCTGGGTGCTGTATTTTATAATAGCAAAGCTTAATTTTTTACTACTCGAGCCCCTGACAAAGATTTTTGGCGCGTGGATACCTGATAGGATTTATCTGGAGATCCTTACGAAGCTGGTAATAGTAATAATAGTAGCGGCATTGCTTGTCTTGATCGGTTTTGCGGGCAAGGTTATCGTAATAAGAAGGATATTCCGATGGGGGGAGAGAGTTCTTTATAAAGTACCCATAATAAGCCCTATATATAAAAGCATAAGAGATATGTCGAACGCGTTCTTCTCTGAAAAAAATCCTATTTTCAAGAGAACAGTGCTGATAGAATACCCAAGGAACGGGATATATTCCATAGGTTTTGTTACTTCTGAAGCGGGCGGCGAGCCGGGCAGAAAGGCAGGGAAAGATGTTGTAAATGTATTTGTGCCGACCTCGCCTACTCCAGGATCGGGTTTCTTTGTAATAGTCCCGAGGGATCAGGTTATACAGCTTGACATGAGTGTTACAGATGGAATTAAAATGGTCATATCAGGCGGCGCGGTTGTGCCTGGTTTGAATTATGGCAATACAAAAGACAGAAGCGATACTGTTAAAAAAGAAGGACTTCAGGGAAACTAGCCTCATCCTTACTTTTTTTACAAAAGATTTCGGGAAGATAGACGGCATCATAAAAGGCGCCAGGGGCGCCAGGCCCAGGGGCGACGCTAACCCGATATTTTTCAGCCTGGACCAGATAGTTTTTTACGAAAAAAAATTTGGAGGCATCTCCATAATCTCGCAATGCGAGACAGAGGAGGTGTTCCTCAATATATTGAAGGAGTGGGCCAGGGCGTCGTCAGCTTATTACATGCTGGAACTGGCAGACGTATTCACCGAGCCTGAAGGCAGGTCAGAAGAGGTTTTCGAGGCGCTTTACAGCGGCTTTAAATCCCTAGACAGCGGGAAGGATGCCTCAGGTATAACCAGGCTTTTTGAGATAAAATTACTCATGGCGCTTGGTTTCTGGCCTGGCGCGGAATATTTCAAGCTGACCAAAGGCGCGATGTCCAGCGTCATGCATCTTGAAAAAGAACCCTGGAAAACAGCCTCTAATATAAAACTGGCAAAAGAGGTAAATGGCGAGATCAGGGCTGTTACGGCTAAACTTATCGAAGAAAATCTTGACAGGCCGCTAAAAACCGTCAGATTTTTAACTTAAACCTCGTAGGTTGCCGTAGGCAACCTACGAGGTTGTGGTGGTTTCTATGAAAAAACTATCTTTTCAAGAAGTTGTGGAGAAGCTGAATAAGTTCTGGGCTGATAAGGGGTGTCTGATTGTCGAGCCGCTGGATACAGAGGTGGGCGCAGGCACTTTTCATCCAGCCACTTTTTTTAAATCCCTTGGGAAAGACCCGTGGAGGGTGGCGTATGTCCAGCCTTCAAGGCGGCCGTGCGACGGAAGATACGCGGATAATCCTTTAAGGCTTCAGCATTATTATCAGTATCAGGTGGTCATAAAGCCGACAGTCCCTGACATAAGAAAAATCTATCTGGACAGCCTCAAATACCTGGGTATAAATTTAAAGGCCCATGAGGTGAGATTTGTGGAAGACGACTGGGAATCTCCCACGCTGGGAGCGTCAGGACTGGGCTGGGAAGTCTGGCTGGACAGCCTGGAGATCACGCAGTTTACTTATTTTCAGCAGGTGGCAGGCATAGAGCTGGACATGGTGCCGTGCGAAATCACTTACGGGCTCGAACGCATATGCATGTTTATCCAGGAGAAATTCAATCTGTTTGACCTGGAGTGGCATAAGGGCGTGACCTACGGAGATATTCACAGGCGCCACGAACTGGAATATTCAAAATATAATTTCGAGGAAGCTGACATAGAGATGTATTTAAAGATGTTTGAATGGTTCGAGAAAGAGGCGAATAGGCTGGCGGATAAAGGCCTGGCGTATCCCGCGTACAGTTTCGCGCTCAAAGCGTCTCACGCGTTCAACGTGCTGGACGCGAGAGGCGCGATAAGCCAGAACGAGAGGCCGCGTTATATCGCGAGGGTGCGCGGACTTGCCAAACGCTGCGCCGAGACATACCTTCAATCATAAACAACTTGACACTTGTGACATTGTTATAAGTGTCAAGTTGTTTGGGGATGGGGAGTAGTATGACGGATTTTTTGCTGGAGATAAATGTGGAAGAGCTGCCTTGCGGTTATGTGAGGCCTGGCCTGGATAGATTAAGGAGCGCGTTTTCCGAAAAGCTCAAGCTAAACCGCATAGCTCATGGCGAGATATATAGTTTCGGGACAGCAGGCGCGCTTGTTTGTTATATAAAGGATATGGCGTTGAAACAGGAGGAGCTCATCGAGGAAGTGAGCGGCCCGCCAAAAAGGGTGGCGTTTGATGAAAATAACAATGTCACGGCTCAGGGCGCTGGTTTTGCGAAAAATCAGGGCGTGGACGTAAAAGACCTGCAGGTAAAATCAACGCCTAAAGGCGAGTACGTATTCATTGTCAGAAAAATAAAGGCAAGGCCGGCAAAAGAAATCCTGGCAAGCCTGGTTCCTGAAATTATAAAATCCCTCACTTTTCCAAAGACAATGAAATGGGACAGCTCAGGCCTGAGATTCGCAAGGCCTATAGAGTCTATATTGGTTTTACTGGACAAGGAAAATATAAATATCAAAATGGGAAACGCGCCTGCCAAAATTATTAAAGGCGTATCAGCGGCCGCGTATCTTAGAAAACTTCAAAAAACCTATATCCTGGACCAGGACAAAAGAAAACAGGAGATAGAAAATATGATCGCCTCAGCCCAGAAAAAACTCGGCCTGGACGAGGCAATTGACCAGGCGCTTCTCGAGGAGACGACGTTTCTTGTCAAATCGCCTGTATTAATGACAGGGGATTTTGACAAGAAGTTTCTCGCCATACCAAAAGATGTCCTGGCTGCCAGCATGTCAAAGCATCAGAGGATTTTTACGCTTTCCAAAGGCGGAAAACTCGTGAATAAATTTATCGCCGTGATCGACGGAAAAGGCAGGGATATATCAAAGATGAAAAGGGTCTACGCGAATATCCTGGAGGCCAGGCTAAAGGACAGCCTGTTTTTTTACAACGAAGACATTAAGAGGCCTCTCGACAGCCAGACCGAAAAATTAAAAGACTCGATTTTTCAAAAGGATTTAGGTAGTATGTTCGAAAAAATTCAAAGGCTGGAAGAGCTGTCTTTATTTATCGCGGAAAAGCTGGGCATAGACGCTTCAAAAAGAGCAGACATAAAAAGGGCGGCGCGTCTTTCGAAATCAGACCTGGTAACTCACATGGTAGGCGAATTTCCGAGCCTGCAGGGCGCCATGGGCATGGAATACGCCATTAAAAGCGGAGAAAAAGAAGCAGCAGCGATAGCCATAAAAGAGCATTATCTGCCTAAGGGCATGGACGATAGCCTCCCATCGACAATAGAAGGCGCTGTGTTAGCGATAACTGACAGGCTGGACAATATAGTCGGATTTCTGGGAAGCGGCATGGAGCCTAAGGGCAGTTTTGATCCGTTTGGCATCAGGAGAAACACCCAGGGCCTGATCCAGATTTTAAATAACAGGTGTTTCAGGCTGGACATCACTACGCTGATCAGCAAGGCAATAGAGCTGTATAAAGGCAAGCTCAAGGTGCCGGCCAGCGAGTTAGAGCAAAAGGCGATCGCCTATATAAAGGAAAGGATAGGATTTCTCGCGCCTGACACAAGGCCGCTGGAATTAAAACAGGCGGTGCTTAAGGCCGGCTGCAATGACATTGTGGCTGTATTTAAAAGGGTGGAGGCGCTTTCAGAGATAAGCGCTGAAAAATATTTTTTAAAGGCGGCCAAGGTATGCGAAAGGACGAGCAATATCCTGAAAGGCGCCAGGGGAGAAAAAATAGGCTCAGTGGACCAGGCCCTTTTAAAGGAGGATCTGGAAAAAGAGGTATGGAAGCTATACTCAGCCAATAGCGAAACGATACGAGATTTGATAAAAAAAGAAAGATACAAAGAGGCCACCAGGGTGTATGGAGAGGCGTTTTTCGAAGCCCTGCATAAATTTTTCGACAACGTTCTTGTGAACGCGGAAGATAAGGCCTTGAGGCAGAACAGGCTTGCGATGATGCATGCTATAAACAGGCTATATACGGATGATGTAGCTGATCTGGCAATGTTGCCGCAGATAGTAGTTTAACTTTGGTGCCAGGCACCGTGCCAGGCACGGTGCCTGGCACCAAATGAGAAAGGAAGGCAGTAGCAAAATGGGCAAGATGGTTTACTTCTTTGGCGGTGGAAAGGCGGACGGAAAAGAGAGCATGAAAAATCTCTTAGGGGGAAAGGGCGCTAACCTGGCTGAAATGGCGGGCCATAAGGATTTAAGGCTGCCCGTGCCTCCCGGTTTTACAATAACTACAGAGGTGTGCGCTTATTATTATCAGAATAAAGGCAGATACCCGAAGGCCCTGAAAGAAGAGGTTGAGAAAAATCTGGCAAAGGTGGAAAAATTAATGGCTAAGGGCTTTGGCGACACAATGAACCCGCTCCTGGTTTCTGTGCGTTCCGGCGCGCGCAAATCAATGCCGGGCATGATGGAGACAGTTTTAAACGTAGGCCTGACTGAAAAAACAATACCAGGACTCATAAAACAGACAGGCAACGAGAGGTTTGTTTACGACGCGTACAGGCGGCTCATAATGATGTATTCAGACGTTGTCATGGAAAAGGCAGCCGGAGTGGAACCTGAAGGCGACATGGGTATACGTAAACAGCTTGAGAAGATAATGAGCGCTGTAAAACAGAAAAAGGGAGCGAAGAGCGACACTGATCTGAACGCGGCGGACCTTAAGAAACTCTGCGGTGATTTCAAGAAAAAGATAAAAGAGGCGCTTGGCAAGGATTTCCCGGATGATCATTATGAACAGCTCTGGGGCGGCATAAGCGCTGTATTCGCGTCGTGGAATGGCAAGCGCGCCATATCTTACAGGAGGATAGAGAACATACCTCACGAGTGGGGCACTGCTGTGAATGTGCAGACAATGGTGTTCGGCAACATGGGCAATGACTCAGCCACAGGCGTGGCGTTTACCAGAAATCCCGGCAACGGCGAAAATGATTTTTACGGCGAGTATCTCGTGAACGCGCAGGGAGAAGATGTGGTTGCGGGCATCAGGACCCCTGCCCCGATAAACGCGTATTCCGCGAGCGAACACAATAAAGAGCTTGTAAGGCTTGAAAAATTCATGCCTGATATTTACAAAGAACTTTGCGGCATAAGAAAGAGATTGGAAAAACATTACAGGGACATGCAGGATATTGAGTTTACCATTGAAAAGGGAAAGCTTTTTATGCTCCAGTGCCGCTCAGGAAAAAGGAACGGGCCGGCCGCGGTAAGGATGGCCGTGGACATGATAAAGGAAAAACTCATAGACGCTAAAACAGCTGTTATGAGGGTTACCCCGGATCAGATGGATGAATTACTGCATCCTATAATAGACCCTAAAGCAGAGAAGGCGACTAAGCCGGTCGCGAAAGGTTTGCCTGCAGGCCCCGGAGGCGCGGTGGGCCAGGCGGTGTTCACAGCCGAAGACTCTGTCAAGTGGAAGAAAGACGGCAAAAAGACAATACTTGTGCGCGAAGAGACGAATCCTGAAGACGTTGAGGGTATGAGGGCGTCTGAAGCGATACTTACAGTGAGGGGCGGAATGACTTCTCACGCCGCGCTTGTCGCGAGGGGCTGGGGCAAGTGCTGTATCGTGGGGTGCGGCAGTATAACAGTTGACCTGGAGGCGAAGGAATTTTCCGTCGGAGGAAAGACCTTCAAGGAAGGCGACTGGATTACGCTTAACGGCACAAAAGGTTATGTGTATGAAGGAAAACTTTCTATGATGGACGCGACAGAAGAAAATGATATACTGAGCCAGTTTCTCAAGACGTGCGATTCTGTCAGAAAACTGAAAATCAGGACCAACGCTGACACGCCGCAGGACGCGAAGAAGGCAAGGTCGTTCGGAGCCGAGGGCATCGGCCTTTTCAGGACAGAGCACATGTTTTACGGCAAGGGTTCGGAAGAGCCTTTGTTTAAATTAAGAAAGATGATTGTTTCCAAGACAGTGGAGGAGAGAAAGGCGGCTCTGGCTGAACTTTTTGTTCACGTGAAGAGCGACATAAAGGGCACACTTGAGGCCATGGAAGGATATCCTGTTACAATAAGGCTTCTGGACCCGCCGCTTCATGAGTTTGTGCCGCACGAAGAGGCAAAATTAAAAGAGCTGGCAGAGAGCCTGAATATCTCAATGGAAGAGCTGGAAAAGAGGGCTTCGAACCTGCGCGAGTCAAATCCTATGATGGGGCACCGCGGTGTAAGGCTCGGGGTCACGTATCCTGAAGTCACTGAGATGCAGGTCCGCGCCATACTTGAATCAGCAGTCGAACTTATCCAGGCGGGGAAAAAGATTTCGCCTGAGATAATGATACCTGTGGTGTGCGACAAGAACGAACTGGTGAATCAAAAGGATATCGTAGACAGGGTTTATCAGGAGGTGACCAGTAAATATAAGGTAAAGAAACTGCCTTACATGTTCGGCACCATGATAGAAATACCCAGGGCCGCGATAATGGCCGGCCGCATAGCGGAAAGCGCTGAGTTCTTTTCTTTCGGCACCAATGACCTCACCCAGATGAGTTTTGGTTTTTCAAGGGACGATATGGGCGGGTTCATAGGCGATTACCTGGAAAAAAATATTCTTCCAGCGGATCCGTTCCAGACCATTGATCAGGACGGGGTGGGAGAGCTGATAAAGATCGCTATTGAGCGCGGAAGAAAAACGCGGAAGGATCTGAAAATAGGGATTTGCGGAGAGCACGGCGGGGAACCGAAGTCAGTGGAGTTCTGCCACAAGGCCGGTATGAATTACGTGAGCTGTTCGCCGTTCAGGGTGCCGATCGCGAGATTAGCCGCGGCCCAGGCAGTGGCAAAGGAAATAAAATAAAAACTGTTTGGTGCCTGGCACCATTTTAAAAGGTGCCAGGCACCAATAAAATTATGGACGCTATAAAATTATATCTCAAGGCAATAAAGGATACGCCGTTATTGACAGCTGCGGAAGAAATTTCCCTGGCTAAAAAAGTCAGGGCAGGCAATGTCCACGCCCAGAAAAGGATGATACAATCCAATCTGAGGCTCGTGGTAAATATTGCCAAGAGATATTCCAAGCTTGGCGTTCCCATGATGGACCTTATAGAGGAGGGGAATCTGGGCCTTATGAAGGCGGTGAAAAAATACAACCCTCATAAAGGCTACAGGTTTTCCACATATGCCGCGTGGTGGATAAAGCAGTACATCACAAGGGCCATTGCCAACCAGGGCAAGACCATCAGGATACCTGTTTACATGACAGAGATCATTAACAGGTGGAAAAGGGTGACTGAGCATCTGACGCAGAAATACGGAAGGAAGCCGAAGACAAAAGAGGTGGCAAAGCTTATGAGACTGCCTATGAGAAAGATCAGGGAGATAAGCGAGACAGCCACCAAGATCTCCTCGCTTGACGCCCCTATCGGCGAAGAAGGCACGGGCCAGTTTATTGACCTCATAGAAGACGCCTCGAGCATTTCTCCGACAGACAATGTGACTGACAGCCTCCGCCGCGAAAGGGTGGTCCAGCTTTTGGACAGGATGAACGAGCGCGAGAAAAAAATACTGGACCTCAGGTTTGGCCTGACTGACGGAACTACTCATACGCTGGGCGAGACAGCGAAGATGTTCGGCATCACGAGAGAAAGGGTCAGGCAGATAGAAAGCGCGGCGCTGGAAAAATTAAGGCAATACATCATGCAGCAGACAGGGGAAATGGGGGAATACTAATGGACGACTTAAAGAAATATATCCGCAATATCCAGGATTTTCCTAAGAAAGGCATTCTTTTCAGGGACATTACCACGCTGATCGGGAATAAAGAAAAATTCAGAGAGGTAATAGACGCGCTGGCTGAAAGATATTCCGGCAAAAAAATAGACGCGGTTATTGCCATTGAATCGCGCGGTTTTATTTTCGGCGCGGCCCTGGCTTATAAATTAGGAGCCGGTTTTGTGCTGGTGAGAAAAAAAGGGAAACTTCCTTATAAGACAATCCAGGCGGCATATTCCCTGGAATACGGCGAAGATACGCTCGAGATGCACCAGGACGCCATAGCGCCTGGCGCAAGGGTATTGCTCATAGATGATTTGCTGGCAACGGGCGGTACCATGGCCGCGGTGACAGGCCTTGTGAAAAAATTAAAAGGCGAGATCGCGGAGATCGCGTTTATCATAGAGCTGAAGGACCTGAAAGGCCGCTCCAAGCTCAAAGATTTCCCGGTCTATTCCATGATCCAATATTAAGTCGTAGAGCTTATGCAGGAGTTCTCGACTAGGCTTGCATTTTAAGATTACTGCGTCCGCTCGAACAATAATATTCTTCGAGCGGCCCCGGGAGCGGGATACGTAAGCAGAGTCGAGAACTAATTACGGAACTGCGCGGAAGATGTCCCAGTAGCTCAGATGGATAGAGCACAGGTTTCCTAAACCTGGGGTCGGGCGTTCGAATCGCCCCTGGGACGCCAAACAACCTTACACTTGTGACATTGTTATAAGTGTCAAGTTGTTTGAGGGGGATGAGAAATGATAGATTTACATACGCATACATTGCTTAGCGATGGGGAGCTTTTACCGAGCGAGCTTGCCAGGCGCGCGCAGGAAAAGGGTTACAAGGTTATTGGTATAACTGATCACGCGGATTCTTCCAATATTGATTTTGTGGCGCCGCGCGTTGTGACAGTGTGCAGTGATATAAACAAGCACTGGAAGATAAAGGCGGTCCCTGGCATAGAGATCACGCACATGCCGCTCGAGCTTATAAAAGGCGCGGTGAAATTCGCCAGGTCTAAGGGCGTGAAGCTTATATTGGCGCACGGAGAGACAATCGCGGAGCCGGTTATTGAAGGCACGAATAAGCAGGCGCTGCTTTCAGGCATTGATATTTTAAGTCATCCCGGGCTTATTTCTCCGGAAGACGCGAAGCTCGCCGCCAATAAAAACATATACCTTGAAATTACAGCCCGCAAAGGCCACTCGCTTACTAACGGCCATGTTGTGAAAATTGCCAGGGCCGCAGGCGCGAAACTGGTCTTAAACACAGATTCCCATTCGCCTGAAAATCTCATTACAAAAGATCTCGCGGAAAAAATTCTTTCTGGCGCGGGGCTTGATAAAAAAGAAATCGCGCAGGTGTTTAAAAATTCCGAAGACCTGGTTAAGAAGCTATCTTGACAATAATAGGCATGTGTAGTAACCTTATTACAAAAAGGGGGATGATATGAACAAAACAAGGTTTTTAGTTCTTATTGCTTGTTTATTGGCTTTATCGGCAGGCTGTGTCACGCTTCCTAAAGACGAATCTGTCGATGGAGAAAAAAATGCCGCGCCGCTTTCCGTGGCGCCTATCCTTAAATTTGAAGACATACCTGTTCCTGCGGGTTTTAAGCTTCTGGACAAGGAGTCTTTCGCGTTCCAGAACGATAAGTCGAGAGTCGCGCTTTTGAAATATTACGGCGGTAAGAATTCTGAAAATGTGATTATGTTCTACAAAGAGCAGATGGCGGCATTTAACTGGTCTTTGGTCAACATAATAGAGTATGAAAGAAAGGTCATGAACTATGAAAATTCAGAGGAAAGCTGTATTATCACCATACAGCCACAGGGCGGGAAAAGCCTGATAACAGTGGCGCTTTCTCCTAAGTCAAGGCCTATGAAACCGGAAAAATCCAGCTCCAGGGAATACAAATAGTATAAAATGGTGCCAGGCACTACTACAAATAGTGCCTGGCACCATTTAAACACCCTTTTTCCACTTGACAAGTATATATATATAAGGTATACTTTTTTGTAATGTAGGGCGGGTTTAAACCCGCCCTACATTAGTGCAAAAGAAGTAAACGCTTTCAAGTAAGCGTATACCGCTATAGGCAGCTTTAATCTTTGCGAGAAAGGAGAGTGAAAAACTTAAAGCAGAAGCAGCCAAAACATATAGCGATATATCATAGAGAGAAAGATAATTTTAGGTAAAACCTAGTTATAATAAAATGTAACCAAGGAGGAAAAGTAAATGAGTAGATTCTTAAAATTAATGAGTATACTAGCGATAGTAGCTCTCATTGCTGTGCCGGCGTTCGCAGAAGTGCAGAACGTAAAGGTCAGCGGTGATATTGATTCAAAGGCTATTTCGAGGAACCAGTATGATTTTTCCAATGGTAACTCAAATGGCAACGCGCAGCCAGGTACCTTCTCTTACAATGATAATGATACATGGTTCAACACAACTGCAAGGGTTCAGGTTGACGCAGATTTGACTGACAATGTATCTACTGTCGTAAGGCTTTTGAATGAAAGAGATTGGGGCGTAGAAGCACCTGCAGGTAACACATCTGGCGACACAACTATAGCTCTGGATCTCGCGAACGTAAAGATGAAAGAGATATTTTGTCAGCCTCTAGCCTTAACCATTGGCCGTCAGAACATCAGATTAGGCAGTGGATTAGTGGTTGGGGATCCTGATACAAATGACATGAGCGTAAACGGCGCTGCTTTTGCAGGGGATCTTTCTGTGAGAAAATCTTTCGACGCTATAAAGGCAACATTGGATTATAATCCTTTGACAGTTGACCTTATTATGGCAAAGATTGATTCAAATACCGTTGGAAGAGCTCTTACAACAACCGGTTCCAGGACCAAAGATGATGTTGACCTGTATGCAGTTAACGCGGCGTACAAGTTCAATAAGTATAATTCAGAATTAGAAGGATATTTAATTACAAAGATTGACCAGTCAATCGGCACAACAACACCTCTTAAAGATCAGGTTAATGTATATGGAATAAGAGGCAGTTTGGAACCTATATCAAAGTTAATCCTGGATGCAGAACTGGCATATCAGAATGGTTCGTACGCAGATGCTACAATCAGCAGAACGATTGACAGGGAAGCATGGGCAGGCGACGTAGGCGCGCAGTTGGCAGTAGGTACAAAGTGGTCACCTGTACTCGCAGCAAGATACAGCTATCGTTCCGGCCAGCAATCTCCGGGCACAGATGCTGATGCGGATGCAGAAAATTATGCCGGCGGCCAGGCAAAAACCAATAAATACGAGGCGTGGGACACCATGTTTGAAGACCAGACTCACGGCATTATCGCGAACGCGATTTTCTCCAACAATAATGACGGCGTGGATTCAAACGGCCACACGATCAATGTAATGGCTTCTGTAGTGCCTTTACAGGACCTCACAGTGGCAGTGGATTATTACCATTATCTGTTAGCTGAAAAATGGTACTCAGACAACCAGGCCGGAAGCACACTCAGCAACAGGATCATGAACAACGGCAACACAAGCTATGAAGTAAAAGACAAGACAGATTTAGGAGATGAAGTTGACGTATCATTGGCGTATGACTACACAGAGGATGTGAAGCTTGGTTTAACAGCAGGGTTCTTTTTACCAGGCAAAGCGTTCCAGACGAACAACGAGAACATGGCATCAACAGTCATGGCTGATGTAAAGGTTAGCTTCTAACCTGGTTTCGGCTTTAAGTTTTACAGCCCCCGGAGGAGTAATCCTCCGGGGGTTTTTTATTTACATTGGATTGATTTAAATGTATAATATATCCATGAGAAAAATATTCGTGCTTGATACAAACGTGATTATCCATAACGCGGATGCGATAAATGTGTTCGCGGATAACGAAGTGGTCCTGCCCATTGATGTCATAGAGGAGCTGGACATATTCAAAAAAGACAGCGATGAAAAAGGCCGCAACGCCCGCGCGGCAATCAGGATGCTGGATGATCTAAGGGAGCGCGGAAAACTGGGCGAAGGCGTGCCTCTGGAAAATGGCGGGGTATTAAGGATTATCATGCATCACCCTGATACAAAGGGGCTTTTAAACATCGCTCCGAACGAGCGCGACAACAGGATCTTAATGGTAGCGTATGACCTCCAGCAAAAAGGCAATAAGGTAGTATTTGTCTCCAAGGACATAAACGCCAGGGTCAAGGCAGATGCCCTGGGCATAAAGGCAGTGGATTTTGAAAAGCAAAAGGTGGATATAGAAACCCTTTACAGCGGCTGGAAAGAGATAATGGTAAGCTCAAGGGAAGTGGACACTTTTTATGAAAGGAAATTTTTCAATGTAAAAGAAAACGGCATGTTCCCCAATCAGTATGTCCTTTTGAAAGACAGCGCTTCAGATAAGCACACCGCGCTCGGAAGGTTTGATGTAAAGCAAAAAGGCGTTGTGCCTTTAAAATCAGACCAGGGGGATGTGTGGGGCATAAAGCCGAGGAACAAAGAGCAGGCAATAGCCCTGGACCTGCTTCTGGACGATAACATAAAGCTTGTCACGCTCGTAGGCGTCGCAGGCACAGGAAAAACGCTTCTCGCTCTCGCGGCAGGATTAAAAAAGACAGTGGACGAACACGCGTATAAAAGGATACTTGTTTCAAGGCCTGTAATCCCGATGGGAAAAGACATAGGATATCTTCCGGGCACAAAAGAGGAGAAGCTGGTAAACTGGATGCAGCCTATCTTTGACAATCTGGAATATATCCTTACCATCAGAAAACGAAAAGAGCACGTGGATGACCTTATAGAGAGCGATCTTCTTCAGCTAGAGGCGCTTACCTATATGAGAGGAAGAAGTATCCCGAACCAATTCATAATAATAGACGAGGCGCAGAATCTTACCCCTCATGAAATAAAAACAGTTGTGAGCCGCGCCGGCAACAATACGAAAATGGTGCTCACAGGAGACCCTTACCAGATAGACAGCCCATACCTTGATTCATCCTCCAACGGCCTCAGCTACGCAGTAGAGCGCATGAAAGGCCAGGAAATGTTCGGCCACGTCACCCTTACCAAGAACGAACGCTCAGGCCTCGCGTCCGTCGCAGCAGAACTTTTATAAATGGTGCCAGGCACCGTGCCTGGCACGGTGCCTGGCACCATCTGCACTTGTTTTTTTCTATTTCTGTGGCATACTTATGAGTAGAGACAACTGAATAGCATTACGACAAAGGCAAACCATTCGAAAGAATGGGGCGCAAAGTCAACAGGCCTAAAGCCCTGAAGGGCAACGGCGGCTGGATTACCGAAATTAAAAACCTATTCTGCCATGAGGCCGGATAGGTTTTTTATTTGGGAGTCTCAAGATGAAAAAGGCCGCAGTCATATTGATAATTCTAATGGCTGTGGTTTTTTCTTTAAATAATGCAAAGGGGGTCGCGACTTCCTCTGCCACCATTATTAAAGGTAAGGCATCCTGGTATTCCCAGAATGACCCCGGAATCCTCCTCACTACAGCCAATATGGAGAGATTTGACGATTCCCAGTTTACCTGCGCCATATGGGACTTGCCATTCAACACTATATTAAAGGTAACAAACCTTGAGAACGGCAAATCTGTCATTGTCCGGGTTAATGACAGGGGCCCGGCAAAGAGGTTAAACCGCGCAATAGACCTCACCAAAACCGCGTTTTCCCAAATATGCGACCCTGAAAAAGGCCTCGCAGATGTTTCTGTGGAAACAATGTAAAACTCGCCTATTATACCTAAGTACAATTGATTTCATTTTGACATTCCTCTATAGTATAAGCAGGTTTTAGAATGAGGAGAAAGGAGGCAATATGAAAGCGGAGGAAAAGGGGTTCAAAAAATTTTTATTGACAAATCAATTAAGGTAATTTATAATACTTATTAACAAACTTTTAAAAGGAGGTGCGTGATGCACAAGAAATTCTTGTTTTTGACTATCACAGCTATTGTATTTTGCTCATTTGTATTGGTGGGACTGGGATTCTGCTACCAGGTTCCCGGAGAACAGAGTAACGTTAAATACCTTTATACATTCGGAAAAGACGGCCAAAAAACATACGGCGCAATGAAAACCGGGCCTCTGGTAATATTCGTCAGAGTTCCCAGTACCTATAATGGCAACATCCAGATAGGTATTTATGATCCTGATACAGGCGGCGCAATAGATGAAAAAGACGGCCAGTGGGATACAATCACAAAGTTTTCTATTTTAGGCGGAAAGAAAACGTATACTTCACTCCTGGAAGCGGACGAGAGTCATGTGCTTATTGATAAAGAAAGCGACACGAATCCTGTGGATCCTTACCATGGAGATCTATTAGCTGAAAAGACATTCGGCAATGATGAGCAGTATGACAAAAAGATTTATAGCTTTGACCCTATTGACGCTTCAAAGGGCGAAGAAGCAGGCGGCTACAGGTATTTTAAAATAGTGATAGAAGGGCTTTCAGGCAACGATAACAATCTTTTTTCATTAGATATCTCTCCTGATACGTTAGAGGCCTTTAGCTTCGCGCCTAGGATAAGATTAGCGGAAACACGCGGCGCGAAAATGGCTTTTTATCCAGAAATACCTTCTGACTCAAGTAGAATTTATGAATATAACTATGACTTGGATCCTACAGGCGGAACCATAGACCTCATAAGCGCTTCCAGGGATTTCAGGATAAAAGGTTCTGCGACAGGCATGTGGGAAAGCACAGAAATTAAAGTCCCCAGCCAGGACGCAGGCAAAAGATGGGTTTATGAAATAACAAAAGACAGGCAGAAACAGGGTAATATGGCATTTAGTTTATTGACAGACAAGGGCAGGTCAATACCTATATACTTTACTCCCGGCGCCGAAGGCCCTAAGCTGGTATTTGTTGAAAAACCAAAAGAAACGCCTGCGCCAACCGGACAGCCTCTTTCGTGCAATACCTTCACATTTGACGGCTCGAAATCCTATGCGGCTGATAATAGCAAGCTGGCGTATTTCTGGGATTTCGGCGACGGAACTACAAGCACGGATATGAGAATAATGCATACCTATAAAGATGCGGGCAAATACCTTGTTAAATTGACAGTAAAAGACGCTTCAGACGCGGAATGCAACACCGCAGACACACAGCAGATGGTAAAGGTAAACCAGCCGCCATGCGCTATCGCGGACGGCCCTGATCTGTCATGTTTGAACGAAGAGATCACATTTGACGGTTCGCAGACAACAGACAGCCCGGATGACAAGCTTACTTACAGATGGGATTTCGGGGACGGCCAGACAGCTGACGGTATAAAGGTGAAGCATAAATACGCAAGAGGCGGGAATTATCAGGCTACGCTGACGGTAACGGATGATTCCGGTACCATATGCGACACCAGCGTTGATAAAATAAAGGTAGGTATTAATACGCCTCCTACGGCAGACGCGGGCAAGGACACATTTATATGCAGTGTGAACCCGAGCCAGCCTCTGGATGTGGCGTTTGACGCTGCCGGTTCAAAGGATCAGGACGGAGACAAGCTTACTTATACATGGGATTTCGGCGATGGCCAGACAGGCGAAGGAAGGACCGTAAAACACACCTACGCTAAAGGCGGAGAGTATATAGCGAAGCTTATAGTGAGCGACAATACAGACACAGAATGCGACAAGGCAGTATCTACTAAGACAGTGGTGCTGAACAGAGCCCCCATAGCGAACGCGGGCAACGATCTTCAGATATGCACGGGCGATACAGCCAGTTTTGACGCGTCCGGTTCAACAGATAACGACGGAGACAGACTTAGCTATGCCTGGGATTTTGGGGACGGTGAAAAAGCTGAAGGCAAGACTGTTTCCCATAAATATACAAAAGGCGGGGTTTATCAGGTTAAACTTATCGTGGACGATGGCGCAAAAACAGACTGCTCGAGCGCGTCTGATAAACTGCTCGTTAACGTGAACACAGCCCCGAGCGCGATAATCGCTTCCAAGGATACCGCTTCTGTGGGCCAGACTGTGAATTTTGACAGCGCCAACTCAAATGATCTGGACGGCGACAAGCTCGGCTACACATGGGATTTTGGCGATGGCACCAGCGCGAGCGGAAGCGCGGCAAAGCACAGCTATTCAAAAGGCGGGCTTTATAAGGTAACGCTCGTTGTAGACGACCAGAAGAGGACAGACTGCTCGTCAGCCATCAATTCCCAGTACGTGAAGGTCAATACGCCTCCTGCGGCAGTCACGGGCCCGAATCTGATAGCCTGCGTAGGTGACGAAATTGAATTTGACGGGTCTAAGTCTACTGACCTGGATGGAGATAAACTGACATACAGGTGGGATTTTGGAGACGGGGAAACAGCGGAAGGCTTGAAAGTAAAGCACGCTTATAAAAAGCTTGGAACTTACAAGGTGAGCCTGATGGTTACAGATGACTCCGGCGTTGAAGGTAATTCATCAACATCCAGTCTTATGGCAACTATACATGATCAGCCTGTTTCGAAAATAGAGGTCATGTAATTTGTAAGCAGAGTTTCTTGGGAGAGAGGCCCCGCTCAGAGCATTAAAAAAATGTTTTGTCCGGGGCCTTTTTTATGGTATATTAATTATATGAGAAAGATACTTTTAGCTTTTATATTTTTATCGCTTTTCATTTTCTCCTCACAGCCATGTTCTGCGGAGCCCAGGAAGCTTACTATTATTTTCACCGGCGATACAAGGGGCGAGCTGGAGAATTGTCATTGCCCAAAGAACGACTTCGGCGGTTTCCAGAGAAGGTTTAATTACATCGACGATGCAAGAAAGGATGCGGATGAAATTCTTCTTCTTGACGTGGGCGATGTCCTGCCTTTATTAAACTCCAGTTTTACCAGAAAAAATATAACATATGCCGCGTTTATATCGTTTAAATCAATGCAGTATATTGGTTATGACGCCATGAACGCTGGCGAAAGCGATCTTGTGCTCGGAGAGGCGTTTCTGAAGAATAAGTCTAAAAATCTGGAATTCCCGATAATTTCCTCTAATATTGTTTCTAAATCCGGGTACCTGCCTTTTTTCAAGCCATACGCAATAAAGACAATGAATAACGGGCTAAAGGTGGGCATAATAGGCGTGACAAATGAGCGCTACGTGATAAATTCCGAAAGGCTTGAGGTGGCGGCCAACAGAGAGGCTGTTAAGAAATATGTCAATCAGATAAGGGACCAGGTTGACGTTGTAATAGCGCTGGGCCATATAGGCCTGCCTTATTCTATTGAGCTGGCGGAAAAGGTAGAAGGCATAGACGTGATACTCAGCGGCCACTGGGACAGCGAAACGCAGGAGCCCCAGAGAGTGGGAAAGACCATAGTCATGCCGACAGTATCCTATTCCAGGAGCGTAGGCAGGCTGGACATGGAGATAGAAGGCGAAGGCGTAATTTCTTCTTATGAGTGGCAGTCTGTACAGCTGGACGCAAAATATGACGGAGACGATCTTATAAAGAGACTTGTATCCAAAATGCCGTCTGAAAATAACATGGAATCGCGGGGATCTGCCGGCGCGGAGAGAAAATCCGCGGTAGAGAAGCCCAGGCCTGTTTTAATCGACACTGCTTCCAGACCGGAGCCTGACAGGCCTTTGAGGGTGTTTGTATTTTACGCCGCAGGGTGCAGGTCCTGCGCGGTAATCAAAAGGGATGTGCTTCCAGGGATTGAGGAAAAATACGGCAATAAGATTTCTATTGAAAGATACGACATAGGGATTTCCAGGAATTACGCGCAAATGGTGAGGCTGGAAAAACTTTACGGCGCAGAAGGCGGTTATGTGCCTGAGGTGATAGTTTCAAAATACGTGCTAATGGGCGAGGAGAAGATACGCTCCAGCCTTGATAAAACCATAGAAAAGGCGCTTTTGGAGCCGCGCCGGGAAGAAACAGCTAAGCTCACCGAGTTGGACGCTGCTGGATATCAGGTACCTGACGCCCAGTCGCTTATACTCTCGAGGTTTGAGTCATTCAGCGCCTTTACCGTAGGAGCAGCCGGGTTTTTAGACGGCATAAACCCATGCGCTTTTACAACAATAGCGTTTTTCATATCGTTCCTGGCATTTGCGGGTTACAGGAAACGCGAGATGATCATGGCAGGGAGTTTTTTTACCCTGGCTGTTTTTCTGGCGTATTTTCTTATAGGCCTCGGGATCTTCAGGTTTTTAAGGTCAATAAGCGCTTTCAGCTATCTTACTCTCGCGATAAATATTTTAATAGGCGGCCTTGCTTTTACGCTGGGCATATTGAGCCTCGTAGATTATTTTAGATTCAGAAAAACGCGCGATGTAAAAACAAGCATACTCCAGCTTCCCAAGTCAATAAAAAACAGGATACATTCCGTGATAGGCGGGGATTTCAGAAAGGGCGGGAAAGTGAAAAGAGGAGCTCTTTTGAAAATAGCATGGATTGCTTTTACCTCCGGCTTTATGGTGTCTATACTTGAATCAATATGCACCGGCCAGGTATATCTGCCTACAATAGCTTACGTGCTCAGGATGCCGGCTAAGCACACGCCTGCCCTGTCATATCTCGTGCTTTACAATCTGGCCTTTATAACCCCGCTTGTGATAGTGTTTATCCTCGGCCTTTTCGGAGCTACTTCAGGCGCCTTTGCAAAATTCATGCAGAAGCACTTCGGATTCGTAAAACTTTCCACAGCGACCCTGTTTTTCATCCTTGCCGCAACCCTGGTCCTCGTCAGATAATTTCCGATAATTCCCAAACAACTTTACACTTGTGACAATGTTTGTAGTGTCAAGTTGTTTTGAAAAATGTATTTGACTGGGCTAATTTTTTAGAATAAACTAACTTTATGGCTTATTTAAGAGGAATGCTTTTAGTTGCGGCGCTTTTATTTTTTGGCGCGGGCTGCGCCACGCATGAGTACAATACCGCCACAGGCAAGGAAGATATCATCTTTGTAGATACGCAGAAGGAAGTTAATATAGGGAAAAGCATCGCAGAAGGCATTGAAAAAAATAAAGACATAAAACTGGATCCTGACCCGCTCATGACAGAAAGGGTAAATGAGGTGGGCCAGAAAATAGCCTCTGTCAGCGGCAGAAAAGAAGTGCTGTACTCGTTCAGGGTTATAGACGAGGATGAAGTGAATGCGTTCGCGCTTCCCGGAGGGTATGTTTTTGTATTTAAAGGCCTGGTGGATAAAGTTGATTCGGACGACGAACTCGCAGCTGTTATCGCGCACGAAATCGCCCACGTGGTTGCCAGGCATTCAATAAAAAGGCTTCAGGGAAGCGTGGGATATGATATACTTAGGATACTGATGGCTATCACAGGCGCGGGAAGCAGGGATGCGGGACGCATTGATTCCGCGTTTACCCAGCTTATCATGTCATATTCCAGGGAAGACGAGGCCCTGGCTGACAAGATGGCGATTAAATATCTGAAGGGAGCAGGCTATGACCCATGGGCTATAGTGAGCCTGCTTAAAAAGCTTCAGGAGGCGGATAAGGTAGCTCCTATAAGGCCTTACAGCAGCTATCGTTCGCATCCCTATGTGGCGGACAGGATCAGGATGGTCAAGAAGGAACTTGCGGGCGAAGTGGATTTTAGCGATTATATGAATAAGGGCTTGGAATAGGCATCTCTGCGTCAACAACTTGACACTTAAGACAATGTCACAAGTGTCAAGTTGTTTGGAGCGTGAAGGGGATAATTAAAGGAGGCGGCATGTTAAAGAGAGATGATTTTACAACGCAGGACCCGTGGCGGATATTCAGGATAATGGGGGAATTTGTGGAGGGTTTCGAGGAGCTTTCCAAGATAGGGCCTGCGATTACTGTATTTGGTTCAGCCAGGACAAGGCCCGGCGATAAATACTACAAGTTAGCCGAAGAGATCACGTTTTTACTGGCGAACGAGGGCTACGCGATAATCACTGGAGCAGGGCCTGGCATCATGGAGGCTGCTAATAAAGGCGCGAAAAAAGGCGGAGCCGCCTCAATAGGACTCAATATACAGGTACCTGTGGTCCAGAAGCCCAATAAGTTTATAACAAAACTCCTGGATTTCAGGTATTTTTTCTGCAGAAAGGTAATGTTCCTGAAATACGCGAAGGCGTCTATAATATTCCCCGGCGGATACGGTACTATGGATGAATTTTTCGAGACAATAACGCTTATCCAGACAGAGAGGATAGAAAAATTCCCGGTGATTCTGGTGGGCAGGGAGTACTGGAAAGGGCTCATGGACTGGGTTAAAAAAGCAATGCTCAATGCCGGCCGCATATCAAAAGAGGACCTGGACATATTCTGCATAATAGATAAGCCCGAGGAAGCTGTAGAGGCAATCAAAGATTTCTATTCCAGGTAAAGTTGACAAACTGTCATTGACAGAAGCGCAAACTTTGGTATATAATCCGTTTATGGCTCACAGGTTTATCAGCGATCTGAAAGAGGGAGAGGCAATAGATTCTGTTTATCTTGTAAAAGAAAAGTCGTTTGATATCACGAAAAACGGGAATCCCTATATATCGCTTGAGCTGTCCGACAGGACGGGAATGGTGGATTGCAGGAAATGGGACGCCCTAAAATCGCTGTTTGACTCTTTTGGCGTTGACGATTTTGTAAGGATAAAAGGCAGGGTAGAGTTTTACAGGAATTATCCGCAGTTAAAGCTGGACTTCATAGAAAAGGCGGAAGAAAAATCCCTCGATATCTCGCATTACATACCGGTTTCAGATAAAGACAGGGGCGAGATGTTCGCCTCTTTCTTATCAAAGCTGAAATCAATTGAAAATCCTTTTCTCAAGACGCTGCTAGGCAATATATTCTCGGACAAGGAAATGGCCGAAAAATTCAAAACAGCTCCCGCTGCCACTGATTTTCATCACCCGTACATAGGAGGGCTTCTGGAGCATACCCTGGGATGCGTTGAACTGGCAGGCCTGGTCGCTTCCAGATACAGAGACATCAATACAGACCTGCTTTTATGCGGGACAGCGCTTCACGACATAGGCAAGACAGAAGAGCTTGCGTATAAAAGGAGTTTTTATTATACTGATAAGGGGAGGCTCATAGGCCACATTGTGCTGGGGGCCAATATCGTAAGTTCCGCGATAGATAGCATAAAAGGTTTTCCCGAGGATTTAAAAAACCTGGTCCTGCATATAATCCTGAGCCATCACGGCGAGCACGAATGGGGTTCGCCTAAAAGGCCGATGTGTTTCGAGGCGATAATACTTCATCACATAGACAACCTGGACGCCAAGATCAACGGGTTCAGGCATTTTGTAAACACGTACAATGACCCTGATTCCAGCTGGACAAAGCACAGCAAGATGTTCGGGGAATTTTTGTATAAAAAATCGGAGGTGAGGCATGAAGAAAAAGAAATCCGGTAAGTCGGTTAAAAAGCCTGTCAGGAAGGCAAAGAAAAAACCTGCTTGTAAAAAACCTGCCGGCGCGGCAAAGAAGAAAAAAGCGTTAAAGACAAAGAAACAGCCGGTTAAAAAGGCTTCATCTGTGTCTATTGACGCATCGCTGGAAGAGGTGGGCGTGGTTACCCATTATTTTCCGAAAGTGGACGCCGCTGTAGTAAAACTTACAAAGGCAGGGCTCTCTGTAGGGGATAAGATCGTCATAAAGGGGCATACCTCGGATTTCAAGGAAAACGTGGAATCCATACAGCTTGATCATGCGCCTATACAGAACGCTGAAAAGGACATGGAGATAGGCCTGAAGGTAAAGGCAAAGGTCAGGGAACACGACGTGGTTTATAAGAGATTAAAGTAATATCCGGTCTTGCTTTTATTGAAAAGTGTGATATACTTTCAGATGAAGCCGATAAAGCTAAGAAAGTTGCCTGAAATAAGGCTATGCCGGGTCGCGCAAGGCGATCAATCTTTATCGGCTTCTTTTTTTATATGGAGAACCCTGATAATAAAAATATGATAGGCCTGGCGCTTGGGTCAGGCGCCGCTTTCGGGCTCGCGCACATAGGCGTATTGCGCGTTCTTGAGAGGGAAAAGATTCCAGTAGGGGTTGTTTCAGGCGCGAGCATAGGCGCCCTTATCGCGGCAATGTGGTGCATTGGCCTGAGTTCAAATGACATAGAAGCGATTTCCGCGAAACTGAAAAGAAAGCTCAATATCATGAGGCTCCTGGATTTTACATTTCCGATATCCGGGATACTGGCAGGCAGGCGGCTCAAGAGATTTTTAAGGGCTATCCTGGGGGACAGGACATTCGAAGACCTGAAGATCCCCGTCAAAATAATAGTTTACGACCTGGCAAGCAGGGAGACAATAGTAGCGGACAAAGGCAGGATCCTGGACGCTGTATATAAAAGCATAGCTGTTCCGGGTATTTTTCAGCCAATAATGGAAGACGGAAGGATGTACGTGGACGGAGGAATCCTGGATCCCGTGCCTGTGGATATACTTTTCAGGAGCGGCGCGAAAAAGGTCATAGCGGTCAATGTCCTGCCCGGGCCGAAGAATATACGCGAAAGAAATGTGGCCCTAAAAGAGATTGCCAAAGAAGAGGAAAACATGCTTAGGCACGGCTCATTGGGAGAAAAGATGTGCGCCTATATCTCCAGGTTTTTCAGAAAGGTTTTTACGCCCAATATATTCGACGTCATAATGACCAGTATGCAGGCAATGGAATACTCTATAGCCGAGGTAAATTGCTGCAGGGCTGACGTGAACCTGCACCCTGTTTTAAGCGACGCCAGCTCGATAGATTTTCATCTTGTGAAGAGTTTTGTGAAAATAGGCGAGGAAGAGGCCCTGAGGCACATAGACAAGATAAGAGCTCTAACAACTTGACACTTGTGACATTGTCACAAGTGTCAAGTTGTTGGCGGGAGGGGCAAAGGGCGATGGCAATGGAAAAACAAAATATCAAGGTATTGATAGCGGATTTTACAAGCGCCAATATAGCGGACATAAAAAAGGTCCTTTCCGGGATACCGGGAGTTTCATATGATATATCCTGGCCGCAGATGGGAGAGAATATCCTGGAAAAAGCTGAGGCAGGGAAATACGACATCATACTCCTTTCTTATGATATACCGGGCATGAACGGACTGGAGATACTTGTTGATATGCAATATAAAGAATTATCAGGCCCTGTTGTTATGATGGCTGACCCAAAGGATGAGGAATTCGCGCCCCAGGCAATACGTGACGGCGCTTACGATTATGTGTTAAGGGAAAAAGGTTTTGAGCAGGGCCTCCCTGTGATCATACACAACGCGCTTAACGCGTTTCGCGCTGCCAGGGAAAGAGAAAGGATGCAGAAAGAGATAGCGGCCAAAAAGATAGAGCTCGAGGCGGCAAATAAAAAATTGCAGCAGCTGGACAAGATAAAGTCAGACTTTGTGGCAAACGTGGCGCATGAATTCAGGACGCCTCTTACTATCATAAAGGGCAATGTAGACCTTGTTAATAAGGGCGGGCTGGGAGACGTGGCGCCCGCTCAGAAGGAGATGCTGGACGGCGCCATAAATATAGTCAACAGGCTTTCAAGGCTCGTAAACGACCTCCTGGACATATCCAAGATAGAATCAGGGAAGATGGAGCTGAAAAAAGAAACAGTTGACATGAACAGCGTAATAGAAGAAAATCTGCTTATATTTGACAAGATGATAAAGGATAAAAAACAGAAATTGGAGAAGACTATTGCCAAAGGCCCGGCAAATATAAATGCGGACAAAGATAAGGTGACGCAGGTATTCGTGAATCTCCTGAGCAACGCTATAAAATACACCCCGGAATCAGGGGTTATCGCGATAAAGACCACTGACCTTGAAAAAGAAATAATGGTGGAGGTCTCTGATACGGGCGAAGGCGTCGCGCCTGAAGACCTGGACAAGATATTCGATAAATTCACCAGGGTGACTGCTGAGAAAAAAGAGGGCACAGGCCTTGGCTTGCCAATAGCAAAGGATATAGTGGCGCTTCATAACGGCAGGATATGGGTAAAGAGCGAATTGGGAAAAGGCAGCCGGTTCTATTTTACATTGCCAAAATAATATCGGAGGGAAAATGAGACGTTTTATCTGGATTGTTTTAGTGCTGGCGCTTGTGGCAGGGATAGCAGGATGCAGCAGGGCAAAACGCATAGCCAATGACGTGGACTGGATTGTTTTTGACGGCCAGCCGTCAAAGGATAACTGATAAAAACCTCGTAGGTTGCCAAAGGCAACCTGCGAGGTTGAGGTGGTATAAAATGTTTTTAGCTAGAATGAGTGAAGATATAAGATCCGCGATCAATAAGGACCCTGCGGCAAAGAGCGGCCTGGAAGTCATGTTCTGCTATCCGGGCGTTCACGCCATATGGTTTCACAGGATAGCGCATTTTTTCTACAATAGAAAAATGCGCCTCGCCGCCAGGATGATTTCCCATTTTGCCAGGTTTGTTACAGGCGTGGAGATCCATCCCGGCGCCAGTATCGGAAGGCGCGTGTTTATAGACCACGGTATGGGCGTTGTGATAGGCGAGACCTCTGAGATAGGCGATGACTCTCTTATTTACAAAGGCGTTGTGCTTGGAGGCACAAGCCTTGAAAAAGGCAAGCGCCATCCCACGCTCGGGAAGAATGTAGTGGTGGGGTCAAACGCCTGCGTGCTCGGCCCTATTAAAATAGGCGACGGCGCCAAGATAGGCTCGGGCTCTGTGGTCATAAAGGACGTGCCTAGCGGCGCCACTGTGGTGGGCGTGCCTGGCAAGATAGTGGAAAAGAAAACAGCGGATAAGCTGGCCCTGGATTTCGAGCATGGGAACCTGCCTGACCCTGTGGCAGACGTCGTGAAGATCATGCTCAAGATGCAGCACGAGCTGGAGCAGAGGCTGAACACCATTGAAAAGGACCACAATATAAACGTCAGGAGCATATTCCACGATTACGAGGAAAAGGCTGCTGAAGAGCTTCCTGATGAAAAATAAGCTTGCGCGAATTGACAAAATAAAAATCATAGTGTATAATTTAGTAAATTTTAGGTAACGCGGAAGGAGGGTAGTGTAAGTGCCGAAAGGAAAAGTGAAGTGGTTCAGCAATCAAAAAGGCTACGGCTTCATCACTCCTGAAGATGGCAAAGATGTCTTCGTGCATCATACTGCCATAACGGGAGATGGGTACAAGACTCTGCAGGAAGGCCAGGAAGTAGAGTTTGAGATTGTCCAGGGACCAAAAGGAGAACAGGCAGCTAATGTGAAGAAATTGTCATAAATCTCGCGGATTAGCAGCCTCTGCCCCTCGTCATTTTATGGCGAGGGGCTTTTTTATGAAATGAAAAATATACTTATTCTTTCCGCAATCCTGATACTGATATCAGCCGCAGCAGCGGTTTACGCCCCGGCCCTGAATACGCCTTTCCAGTTTGATGACGTAAAGCGCATAGTGGGCCAGGCGCAGGTGGAAAACCTGGATCTCGCAGATATCTTTCATTATTCAAAAAGCAGGTTCCTGCTTTATCTTACGCTGGCGCTTAATTATCATTTTGGCGGATATGGTGTATTCGGTTTTCACCTTGTTAACCTGGTTATCCATATAATATCCTCTCTCGCGGTATTTGCTTTAGGCATTATTGTATTTAATTCCCCCAGGCTTAAAAACCAGGCCCTATCGCGGCACAGCCGCATGCTGGCGTTCTTTTCCTCAATGATATTCGCGCTCCACCCCATGCAGACAGAGTCTGTTACATATATCTGGCAGAGGGCTGAATCAATGACAGGGATGTTTTATCTCCTGGCGATATTCCTATACGCGAAATTCAGGCTTGCGAGCGCTGCCAGGCCTCGGTTTATGTTTTACGCGGCATGTTTATTATCAATAATCCTGTGCTCATTCACAAAACCCAATTCCGTAACCCTCCCGGCAGCCATATTGCTTTTCGAGGCATGTTTTCTCAGCAGGAGCATTAAGGACTTTAAAGGATCCTTAAAATATCTCGCTCCAATTCTTTTATTTATCTTATTGCCCGCGGCGCTGGCTAAATTTGACGTTGGGGAGAATAAGGGTGTCAGCGTGAGATTTGACAGTTACTACCTGCCGTATTATTACACCAAACTCAGGGTACTGGCAAATTCCCTGTGGCTTATGTTCGCGCCTTTTAATCAGACCATAGAGCATGATTTTAGCTGGAGCGCATCTCTTGTAAATCCGATCTCAACCCTCTATAGCGCGGCGGCGCTTTTATCCCTGGCACTGGCAGGCATCTTGAGTTTCAGGCGAAGGGTTCTAATAGCTTTTAGCGTCATGTGGTTTTATCTCACGCTCTCAGTCACAACCATACTTTTTTTAGACGATTTATTTTTCGAGCATTATTTATACCTGCCTATATTCGGATTCAGCCTTGTCTTGCCGGCATTGGGCATGGAAATCGCGGATAATTTCAAACTGGATAAAAAATGGCTGGCGGCGTGCCTGATTATTTTACTCGCGGCGTATTCTTACGGGACGTATTCCAGGAATCTTGTATGGAAGACAGAGATAACGCTATGGGAAGACGCTGTTAAAAAAGCCCCTCTAAATGCCAGGGCGCATTATACGTTAGGCGTGTATTATTTCAGGGAGCATAGAAATAATGAGGCGCTGAGAGAATATGAGCTTTCCCTGAAGCTTAAACCGGAATATCCTGAGGCTTATTACAGGCTCGGGGAGTATTATTTCGATTCCGGCGCCATAGACAAATCCATTTATAATTATAAAAAGGCATTGGACATGAATCCTGATTTTTTTGAGGCATATGTAAATCTCGGGAACGCCTACATGGGTTCGGGCCAGAACAAAGATGCCCTTGCCTGCTTTAAAAACGCTTTAAGGCTTACTGTTGACAAAAGGTATATCACGGAAATAAACAGCATAATAGATAGGCTGGTAAAATATGAGTGACCTTGTGAGGGTGTGGAAAGAGGTGGATATAGCGGATATAGCTAAAAGCCTTTTAATAATCGGGCTTTCAACAGGCGATTGTTCCAACTGCAGGGAACTGGGCATAGACTATTCCAGCGCCAAGGCCTGCCCTAAGTGCGGGGCTGTATTTAAATACATAGCTTCCAGGAGTAAAGAGATAAAAAAGATAAAAAATAAAAGGCCGGATTTGATATTTATAGATCTTGAGGATTACAAAAAAGTCTCAGGGTCCATCAAGGCCAAGGATTTCTTCTCCGCTTGACAAACTACTTTACATTGAGACAATGACGCAATGTAAAGTAGTTTAGAGGGAGTATTTGATGATGGCCCACAATACGCCCAGAGAATATATCCTTTTGAATTTTTTGCCTTCTTTGAATGTCCTGGCTTTATAGGGGATAGGGACCTCTCTGATTTTAAAACCCGCCTTGCTTATCTTAGCCGTTATTTCCGGCTCTATGTCAAAACCCCTGGATTTCAGGGTAATATTGCTCAGCGCGCGTTTTTTAAAGACCTTAAAACATGTCATGCAGTCTGTGAGGGATGTGCGGCACAGGGCATTTGTAAGGTAATTCCCGAAACGGTTTGCCAGAAAATACGAAAGCCTCATTCCTAAAGGGTGCGGTTCTGCCAGGAACCTGGAACCGTAAACAACGTCGGCATTTTCCGTTATAACAGGTTTCAGCAGGCTGGGATACAGGGAAGGGCTGTATTCCAGGTCAGCGTCCTGGATTATTATTATGTCGCCTGTGGCGTGCGCTATCCCTGATATGAGCGCCGCTCCTTTCCCCTGGTTTTTCACGTGCCTGATAACCCTCGCGCTTGGCATTACTATGGAGGCCTTTTCAACCGTCTTGTCTGTGGACCCGTCGTCAATCAAAAGGACCTCTTTTTCAGATATACCGAAAGGAGAAAGGTCCAGGGATTTTATTTCCCTCATAACCTGGGCTATGGTGGCTTCTTCATTGTAAGCGGGTACCAGGATAGAAAGTTTCATAGAAGGCAGTATATACGAAAAATATCATTTTTGCAACCTTTTACTACCTTAACCTGCCCCAACCTACGAGGTAACCTGCGAGGTTGAAGATAAAAAATTAAAATTTTTGAAAGAAACCCCTCATCTAAATGTGTCTTATATGGTAAATAAACCACCTCAACCTGCGAGGTAACCTGCGAGGTTGAAGTGGTTAAATCAAAGAGGAGGTGGATATGTTTGTTACAGGCGAAATTTATCATGTTTATAGTAAGAGTATAGCTGATTTTAAGATATTCAATAATGATTTTGAATACCAGAGAATTAATAAAGCAATGCAATATTATCAAGTTTCTAAACGGCCTGGAAGTTTTTCTAACTTTTTGGAATACGGGAAACAGCTTTCAGCGGGTAATACCAATAATAAACTGGTGCAAATTATTTCTTATTGTCCGATGCCGACTCATTTGCATTTTACCTTAAAGCAATTAATAGAAAAAGGGATATCAACATTTATGAGCAATGTCCTCAATAGCTATACCCGTTATTTTAATATCAAGCATAACCGTAAAGGTCCGCTATGGGAAGGGCGGTTCAAGAAAGTATTGGTGAAAAGCGATGAACAGCTAATTCATCTGACTCGCTATATCCATTTAAATCCTGTTACAGCAGGTTTGGTTAATAATCCGATAGATTGGCCATGGTCTTCTTATCATGAGTTTATTAATAAAGATTTAACAGAAGACAGCATTTGTGAATACAAAAATATATTAGACATAAAACCTGATAGTTATAAAGCATTCACAGAAGATAGAGCTTCTTATCAAAGAGAATTGGCAAAAATAAAGCATATACTGATCGATTAGACCACCTTAACCTACGAGGTAACCTGCGAGGTTGAGATGGTTATCAGGGTGTGGTATAATAGACGCATGGCAGTTAAAAATATATTTTTAATTATCATTATAATTATCGCGGCAGCCGCGCCTTATATAAACTCCATGCACAATCCTTTCATCTGGGACGAGGAGGAGATTATAGTAAAAAATCCCGTGATAAAAGATTGGAGCTACCTGCCGCATGTTTTTAAGACAAACATTTTCGGGACAGCAATAACCCCGTCCGGTTACTACAGGCCCATGTATACGCTGTCATTCATGGCAGATTACAATATCTGGGGCCTTAATACCTTCGGATACCACCTCTTTAATATCCTATTCCATGTTTTAAACGCTATTTTGCTGTATTTACTTCTCATGAAGCTTGGGCTGGACAGGAAAATCGCATGCTTTAGCAGTGTATTATTCGCTGTGTATCCGATAAACTGCGAAGCTGTTACGCTTATAGCCGCAAGAGTGGAGCTCATAGCGGGTTTTCTGCTTTTATCGTGCATGATATGTTTTATCAATGGCGTAAAAGGCCGGGGGCTTAATTTTCTATTGTCCATTATTTTCTTTGCGCTGGCCATGTTGACAAAAGAAAGCGTTATGGTATTCCCGTTTATACTACTGGCTTACACCCTGATATTCGTAGAGAAAAAGCCCGGGTCAAAGGCTATTTTACCTTTAATGGTTTTGATATTAATGGCCGCGTTTTACGGTATTGCCAGGTTCCTGCTTCTGGGCCACTCGCCGGTCACAACCTTATCCCTTATAAACAGCGCCAGTTTTATTGAAAAGGTTTTTACGTTGCCGGGGATATTATTTACATATGTGTCGCTTATATTGTTTCCTGTCAGGCTGATAAGCGAATACGATTTTGTGCTGCGAAGTTTCTGGGATCCGCGCGTCTGGCTGGCAGCGTTTTTATTAATAGCCATGTTTTCAGCCGCGTATCTGCGGCTTAAGCCAAAAAAATATCCGCTATTTTTCATATCCTGGTTTTTAATAAGCCTGGCGCCTTACTTTAATATAATAATCCCCCTGCATGCCACTCTTATGGAGCATTGGGCGTATTTTTCCACAATGGGTTTCGCTGCCCTGTCAGGGATAGCTGTTTTTAATATGGCTGAATCCGCGTCTTCCAGGTGGCTGAAAGGGCTTCTGATCCTGATGGCCGCGTCCCTTATCGGATTTTATATCGCGAAGATAACAGAGCGCAACATGGAATGGAGCGATCCTTTCAGGTTATACCAGGCAGATGTTAAAAAAGAGCCGAATAGTTTTTTACTGCATTGCAATCTGGGCGTGGAGTATTTCAGGAGAGGGATGACGGAAGAGGCTGAAAAAGAATTCCTGGAATGCAATAATGTAAGCCCCGGCGGTAAATATGACACAGCCTGCAATAACCTGGGAGTGATATACGCGAGAAAAGGCAGGACAGAAGAGGCAATAGCTTTATACAAGGAGAGCATAGACATCAATAACTATCCCCTGGCTTATGAAAATTTAGGCGGGCTTTATAATGCCATGGGTAAACATAGAGACGCTGTATTAATTCTTGAAAAAGGCGCTGAGCTGTACCCATTAAACATTAATATCCTGTACCAGTTAGGGATCGCTTATTACATGAACAAGGAATTTGGCCCGGCTAAACAGATGTTTCTGAGGGTGGAGGGGATCCAGAAAAATTATTCAGACACAGCCAAATTCCTCAATCTCCTAAACAACTTGACACTTCAAACATTGTCACAAGTGTAAAGTTGTTAGGATGGCTTGACCGGAGATGGATTATGCGATATAATAAAAACCAATGAGCGCTGGGAAAAAGAAGGTATTATTAGCTGAGCATGAGACAGGCATTGCTGAAATAATCCAGTATCTCCTTAAGGCGTGGGATTACGAAACGATTATTATTTCAAAGGGCTCGGCAGTGCTGGAGGCAGTGAGGCGGGAACAGCCGGATATTATAATAATAGACTGGGGCCTGCCTGACATGGACGGCCTCAAGGTTTCCAGGGTACTCAAGGAAGATTTTCTCACCGCGCACATACCCGTAATAGTCCTCATAGACAAAAAACAGATAAGAAAAAAGATGCTCGAGATAGAGCAGGGCGTGGACGATTATATCGCCAACCCGCCTGACCCTATAGACCTGGAGGTCAGGATGGAGCTTGCCCTGCGCAGGACCAGCCACCAGCTTTACGCGAATGCCCTCACAAAACTCCCGGGAAATAAACAGATAGAAAAGGCCATACATGCCAGGATGGATGCGAAAGAATTGTTTTCAGTGGCGTATTATGATATAGATAATTTTAAATCATTCAATGACAAATACGGCTACATGAAAGGCGACAGCGTGATAAGGCACACGGCTTATATTATCTCCACAACGGTCAAGAGATACGGTAATCCCGGCGATTTCGTGGGGCACATAGGAGGGGACGATTTCGTGGTGGTCACTACGCCTGACAGGGACAGGCTGGTCGCATCAGAGTCTATACTGGCCTTTACCAGGGCAGTGCATTTTCATTATTCAAAAGAGGACAGGGACAGGACTTATATAGTGGCAAAAGACAGGCGGGGCAACGTGGTGAATACGCCTCTGATGAGCATCTCAATAGCCATAGCGAACAATAAAAATTTCCCTATAAAAAATATGGTGGAGCTGATGGAGATTATCACAGAGATAAAACATTACCTGAAGACCCTGCCCGGGAGCAATTTTCTTGTGAATAGGCGCCAGACTGAAAAGAGGTTATTCATAGAAGAACCCTGCGCCGCGCCGGGACAGGCTAACAAAGAAGATAAATTCAGGCATAAGCCGCTCGGCCAGATACTGCTGGAGTCGCAGGTGATTACGCCGGAACAGCTTGAAACCGCGCTAAACAGGCATTGGTCCACCGGCCAGAAAATAGGACAAAGCATAATGAACCTTGGCATGGCCAGCTCAGGTGATATTGCCAGGGCACTGGAAACGCAGTTCAATGTCCCGCACTTTGATATCCGGGACATGAGCGAAAACGGAGAATTAAAAGAGATAATGTCCAAGGTGTCTTTTGAGATAATGAAACATTACGGGGTTGTGCCTGTGAGAAAGGATAAAAATACGCTGCTCCTGGCAATGCTCGACCCTAAAAATATGGAGGCAATGGCTAAGATAAAAAGCCTCACTGGGTGCGTCATAGCGCCTTTATTTGTCCTGGAGAGCGAATTCAGCGAGATATTTGACAGGGTGGCGGTTAAATCAGGGCTATAAAAAAGAAAAAAGCCGATAAAGGCTTTTAGCTTCGGCTTTTCATCGCTCGGCAACCCGGCCGCCATATTATTACTGACTGCCTCACTGACCATTTGCGTTAGCTCAGGTCACGGCTTGTCAGAATAACTTAGGCCCGTAGGCTTTGCGCCCCCTGATTTCTCAGGGTTTGCCCTTATCGGCTATAATAAGTATACCATATAAATCCAGGGTTTTCAAGGGCGCTGGTGGCAACAACTTGACACTTGTAACAATGTCACAAGTGTCAAGTTGTTGGAGGGAGGTGAGGATTGAAGAGATACAGTCTGGCAGTTTTGTTTGGCTTTGCGCTTGTATTGATGTCTTATGAATGCGCGTTTTGCAAGCCAATACCTATACGCAACCAGATGCCTTTGTATTTATTTTATCTGCAGATGGAGCCTGATAAAGCAGGCGTAACAGAGAAGGATAAATTTGATATAGACGCGGATTATACAGTTTCAAACGTAACCGTAAGCTGTTTCACCCCTGACACGTCCATGTACAATATAAACATTGACGCTGAGGTTTCCAGGGTGACGCTTGATCTAAGATACGGCGTTTTTGAGAATTTCGAGGCAGGCCTGGAGGCGCCTTATCTGATCCTGTCGCGGGGTTACTTAGATAGTTTTGTGGAAGATTTTGAGGACGCGATAGGCGCCAGGACGCCGCGCTCCAGGATACGCCAGGGCACAAATAATTACAATTACTCTTTTATCTACAATGGCCAGGATCTGATAAATAAGAAAAGCGCCTCGGACGGCCTGGGCGATATGGCGCTGAAGGCCAAATACAGGATTATCGAGGAGGAAGAAGGTTTTTTCGCGCCTAATGTCTCTATAAGGAGCGCGCTGAAGCTTCCCACGGGCAGGAAAAGGGACCTCCTGGGCAGCGGAGAATTTGACTGGGGCCTGGGCGTGATAGCTGACAAGTCATTTTCCAAGAGGATGAGTTTTTACTGCGGCCTGAATGTCGTGTTTATACAAAAGCCGGATTTTTTCAGCGCGTTGAATATAAAAAAGGAGATAGCCTCCGGTTTTATTGGCATTGAATATTTTTTCACAGAAAGGTTTTCCCTGGTGGCGCAGGTCTCAGGCAATACCACGCCTTACCCTGACAGCGGGACAAATGCCCTGGACGAGTCCGCGGGCGATGTGAGTTTCGGTATTAATTATATCTGGAAAGAAAAGCGCAATGTTTCGTGGCGTTTCGCGTTTACGGAAAATATAAATTCCGCGTCCAGTCCGGACGTGAGTTTTAATACAGGGTGGGATGTGGGGTTCTGATCAATGAAGATAAAAGGGGTTTTTATAACAGTTTTTGTTATTTTAGTGATTTTAATTGCCGCGCTGGCTGTTTTTATACTGACCTTTGACGCCAACCGCTATAAAGGCGCGTTGATAGAAAAGCTGGAGGCGTCTATGGATAAGGACGTGCGCATAGACAGCATCTCTGTAAATATCCTGGCCGGGTTCGGCGTGGAGGCAAAAGGCATCGCCATAAAAGACAGGGGTAAGCCGTGGACCGATTATTTATTAGAGGCCAAGAGCCTGAATGCGAGCGTAGAGATCTTTCCGCTTCTGAAAAAGGATATTCGGATTCAGAGATTGCGCATACCCGGCCTGATCATAAATACCGGATCCGGCACAAATTTCAGGTGCGCGCTTGATTTAAAAATGAGTATTTTAATCAATAGCATGTCGCAGGAAGACATGTTGAAGACATTAAGCGCGAAGGGAAACATGAAAGTGGACAATGCGGTTCTGGAAAACGTGAATGTCCTGAATGCGGCATTGGATAAGCTGAATATGCTGCCTGACCTTGTCCAGAAATTAAAGGATAATCTGCCTGAGAAATACAGCAAGCTTTTAGACCAGAATAACACTGTGTTTAAGCCCATGGATGCGGATTTCGAAATAAGGGATGCCAGGATTTATTTTGACAAGCTTTTGGTGGAATCAGACGCGTTTTATCTGGCGGGCAAAGGGTCTATCGGCATGGACCAGGCCTTAGATATAGGCGCTTATCTATCCATACCGCAGGACCTTTCAGAGGCGTTTATTAAAGTCGTGCCGGAACTAGGCTATCTTACAGATAAAAAAGGCCTTATAACAATGCCGCTCCAGATAACAGGCAGCGCGCCAAATATATCTATCGCGCCTGACCTCAATTACGTGATACAGAGATTGCTTGTGTCAAAAGGCCAGGAACTGCTGGATAAACTCTTTAAAAGAAAATAGGAAAGGGATGAGCAAAGCGAGTAAGCAGAATTTTAATACCCGCCTCTTTAGCCGCTAATCCTTAGAATTTCGTCTTAAAGATATATTTTGCCTCGTTATTTTTAAATTCAGGCCTGCCTTTTATGCGGAAGATCCTGACGCTGGTTTTTTCCCTTACCTTGGATTCCACTTCCTTTGCCTTGAAATAAGCATAAAATATATCTATCCCGAGATTCTGTCTCCATTGTTCCCTCAAAACTATCTTTTCCGCGTTTTCGTCAATCCTGGTATTTCCAGGCTGGGCATTTATCCATTCAGAGAAAGAACAGGATGCTGAATTTGCCGCAATTCCGGAATCTGCGCCTGCGTACGCCAATGCAGGCGTCATAGCTAAAACCAGGATTAGGGCAATATTCAGCCTGGCCATCTTATCCTCCTACTATAACTATACCACATTTTTACAGCCAATTCAAATTCATAACCATATATATTATAATAAGTTACGCCTCAAAAAACAACTTGACGCGGAGACATTGTCTCAATGTCAAGAAACAACTTTACATTGAGACAATGACGCAATGTAAAGTTGTTTGGGATGGGGCGTGGTACGCAATGTCTGCCAGGCAATCTTAAGTGCCTTGTTTGTCCTTGTCTACCCTATTTTCGGGAGGTATATTAAATTTGCTTATTTTCTCCAATTTAGTATCTCGCCAAACCATGGAGGCCCACATGAAACCAGCAGTTTTCTTTATCGCGTTTTCTATCCTGGCAATAAACTTGAGCCTTGCGTGCCTTGCAGCGGAATCGTGGGAACGAGTACCGGGATTCAACGAAGCAGACCTTATGGATATAGCAATAGATTTTTACAATAAGGGCGCTGTGTACGCAGCCGGAGAAAATACCCTGTATAAAAGCCAGACAATAAATGGGCCATGGACAGCCGTTTTTTCTATCGAAGGAGAAAATAACAGCATCAATTTTATAGCTATTTTTGAAAGCGGGATATTTGCCTGCACAAAAAACGGCGTGTTTAAAAGCGCAGACCAGGGCGCAACATGGAAAAGGGTATATAAAGGCATGGGCGTAAAAGAGAACAATGTCCGGCATGCGGCATTCCTAAAGGACAGGGGGATTTTTCTGGGGACGCAGGCAGGGCTTTTTAAAAGCGCGGATAACGGGGCCTCTTGGGAAAAATACCAGGATGAATCCAAAGGGTTTAATATAAGATGGATAGAGTTTTTGGGCGAATATATATTTCTTGCGACAGAAAAAGGCGCGTACAGGGGTTCGGGATCCGGCTGGAAAAGGATATTCGGCATTATGGCGCAGGAAGGCGAGTTTGATCCTGATGCGATAGATGAGTCTATCCAGGCGGTAAAGCCTGTGAATAGCATCCTGGTTCGCGCAGATGACGTATTACTAGCAACGGATTCAGGGATATTTATAAGCCGGGACAAGGGAGAGACATGGAAAAGGTTTGACCAGGAAGGGCTTTTGTCTCTGGCAGTGAAAAGGCTTTTATTCAGCGAGGCGCTTTACGCAGTTACAGATAAAGGTATATTTATTTTTTCAGAAAAAGAGAGGCTGTGGCACAGCCTGTATAGCGGTATGGATACAAGAGGGACAAAAGACATGGCAATCGACCGGGATGGAAATATCCTGGCTGCTACAAAAAAAGGCCTGTATGCGCTTTCTAAAAACAAGACTTACGCGGCCGGGGATGACAGCGGATACCCTCAAGATAAGAAACAGGATATATTGAACAGTTTTGATTTCGAGCCTTCTATAGGAGATATCCAAAAGGCAGCTATTGAATATGCGGAGGTGCATCCGGATAAAATAAAGGAATGGAGAAACTCCGCTGACAAAAAAGCCCTGCTTCCAAATGTCTCCGTGGGCCTTGATAGATATGTGACCGATCTTCTTCACTGGGATTCAGGGACAAATCCGGACACATTGCAAAAAGGAAAAGATACTGTGGAGTGGGATGTCACTATGACATGGGATATGAGCGAGCTTATATGGAATTCAGACCAGACATCCATAGACACGCGTTCAAAACTGATGGTAGAACTCAGGGATGACATAATGAACGAGGTTACCAGGACCTATTTTGAAAGAAGGCGGCTGCAGATAGAGATGTTGACCTCGCCCCCGCAGGATTTAAAACTCAGCCTGGAGAAGGAGCTGAGGCTCCAGGAACTCACCGCGGACATAGACGCCCTTACCGGCGGCTACCTCTCTAAGTATACAGAAAAATAGGCGCCCCCAACAACTTTACACTTGTGACATTGTTTGAAGTGTCAAGTTGTTTGAAGGGCGTAATTTGTAATTTTACTCTTGACGCAATAGTTCATATATGATAAACTTATGAGCAATGGAAAAAATAAACCGCGGAAGATTTGCAAAAATCGGGCTAGTCTGTCTTGCAATTTTATTTTTCCTGCCGTTATTTAATATCTCTTATATATATGCCGCTAAGGATAAAGGAATAGCCGCGGATTCAGAGACCTATAGGGAAAAAGGCTATGAGGCGCAGCAGCGCGGTGATATAGATACCGCCATAGAATGGTATCAGAAGGCAGCCAATATCAAGCCTGATTTCGCAGCCCCGCACAACGACCTGGGAATTCTTTTTGAGACAAAAGGCTGGCTGGACAGGGCGGAATCAGAATACCAGAAAGCGCTCGCGATAGATTCAAGCTACAAAGAGGTGCATACGAACCTGGCGCTTCTTTATGAAAGAAAAGGGGAGCTGGAAAAGGCGGCGTTTCACTGGATGAGAAGGTATAAACTGGGCGACGCCGAGGACCCGTGGACCCAGGAGGCTAAAAGCAGGCTGGAAAAACTAGGGCTTCTTGATAAGACAGAAAGATCAGGGCAAAATGCCCAGCAGCGGACCTCGATTAAAAAAGCCCTGGAAAAAGAGGAATCGCCGAAGGCCAAGACGTCAAAACCTGTTCCGAAAAAGCAGAAACCCGAGGCAAAGGTAAAAAAGGATTCCGGATGGACCAGGGTAGGCGCTGGAAAAACTTCTCCGGAAAAGAAAGAATCCGTTGACAATACTACGAGTAAGGCTCTTGATAAGGAGCTGGAGGAATCGCTGAAGCTGGCAGAGGAAAGGCTGCGTAAGGAAAAAAGCTCTAAGGTGATAGCTGAAGGCCGGGCAAACAGCATGTACTCCAAGGCAAGGGATTATTACAGTAAAGGCGAGTACTCAAAGGCATTGGATGCAATAAGGCTCGCCAAGCAGAACACACCTGACAATAAATCCCTGCTGGAGCTGGAAGAGGAAATCAAGTTTAAAATGAAGGAGGAGAGGATACAGGATCACTTTAAAGAAGGCATGATACGCTACCGCCAGAAAGATTTTGCAGGCGCCAGAAAAGAGTTTGAAGCGATCTTGAGCATTTTACCCGAATAGGCGCCCGCTCCTGAAACATGCAAGTAAATCCCACTCTATATTAGAAAATCCCAAGTAAATATCAGATGACGAAAAAAGAAAAGCTTTTTTTGATAGACGGAAACTCTTATTGTTACAGGGCTTTTTACGCCATAAAGGACCTTAGGAATTCAAAAGGCCGGCCTACGAACGCCGCGTACGGTTTTGTCCTGATGCTAAGGAAACTGCTGGAAAAGGAAAAGCCGGATTATATCGGCGTGGCGTTTGACCTGAAAGGCCCCACGTTCAGGCATAAACAGTTTGAGGATTACAAGGCGCACAGAAAGCCCATGCCTGATGACCTCGTGAGCCAGATGGATTTGATCAAGGAGATTATATCAGCTTACAGGATAGCCATTTTTGAAAAACAGGGTTTTGAGGCAGATGACATACTGGCAACAATAGCGGAAAAGGCGTCTCTGGCAGGCATAGACGTTTACATAGTTACAGGCGACAAGGACATGCTGCAGATAATAAACAACCGTATAAAGGTTTACAGCACCCATAAAGACGATCTCGTGTATGACAATGAAAAGGTAAAGGAGAGGTTCTTGGGCCTCGGCCCTGAGAACATAACGGATTTCATAGCCCTGGCAGGCGATACCAGCGACAATATACCGGGCGTACGCGGTATAGGCGAAAAAACAGCCATAGAGCTGATAAAGGAATTCGGCGACATAGACTCTCTTTACAAAAATCTGGACAATATTAAGAGCGAATCAAAAAGAAAGATGCTGGGGGAGCAGGAGGAAAACGCCAGGATGTCCAAAGAGCTCGCAACAGTGGACAGAAACGTGCCCATAGAGATAGACTTTGGCGCTATGCGGGTGAAAGGCCCTGACCAGGAAGCGCTTCTCGCTATTTTCAAAGACCTGGAATTTAAGAATTTCGCGAAAGAGATCGCCTCGCGTGATTCAGATGTCCACAAAGAGGCATGCTATAAGACAATTTCAAGCGCAGGAGGCCTCGACTCATTTATTAAAGAGCTCGGGAAACAAAAGGAATTTGTCCTGGATATTGAGACCACGAGCGAACAGCCGATGGAGGCTGAACTGGTAGGTATTTCGTTTTGCTGGAAAGACGGGGAGGCGTATTACGTAGCGCTGAAAAATATCCCGGACGCAATGAAGGAACTGAAACCTATCCTTGAAGACGAAAAGATAAAAAAGATCGGACAGAATATAAAATACGACAAGCTGGTTTTGTCGCGCTATGGCGCGGATGTCAGAGGCATAGCATTTGATACAATGATAGCGGCATATCTATTGAATCCTTCCAGTATGAGCCATGGCCTGGATGACCTCGCGTTTGAATATCTGGACCACAAGATGACGCCTATTGACGAGCTCCTGGGTAAGGGCAAAAAAAAGGTCACCATGGACATGGTGGACATTGAAAAGGTATCCATGTATTCCTGCGGAGACAGCGACGTTACGCTGAGGCTTAAAAATATATTCGAAAAAGAGCTTTCCAAAAAAGAGCTCGAGCCCCTTTTCCGGGACATAGAACTGCCGCTGGTGGATGTCCTGACTGATATGGAAAAAAACGGGGTAAAGATAGACTCAGATTTTTTAAAAGGGGCGTCTATCGATATGGAAAAAGAGCTTTTAGTCCTCATTAGGGACATATATAAAATAGCCGGCGAAGAATTCAATATAAATTCCCCTAAACAGCTTAGCCGGATCCTGTTTGAAAAACTGGGGCTGCCCGTAGTAAAAAAGACAAAAACAGGGGCTTCTACTGACGTGGAGGTCCTGGAGAGGCTTTCTCCGATGCATCCTCTTCCAAAGGAACTCCTGAGGTACAGGGAACTGTCCAAACTTAAATCTACTTACGTGGACGCCCTGCCCGAGCTTATCAATAAAAAAACAGGCAGGCTTCACACGTCTTTTAACCAGGCGATCACAGCCACTGGCAGGCTTTCGTCGTCCAACCCAAATCTCCAGAATATCCCCATAAAAACAGAAGAGGGCAGAAAGATCAGAAAGGCGTTTATCGGGGAAAAAGGGAATCTCATAATGTCAGCTGATTATTCCCAGATAGAGCTTAGGATACTGGCGCACCTTTCAAAAGACCCTGAGCTGATATCAGCCTTTGAGCAGGACAGGGACGTGCACAGCCACACGGCGTCGCTTATTTTTGGGGTGAGCGAAAAAGAAGTCACGCCTGAGATGAGGTCTAATGCCAAGACAGTGAATTTCGGGATTATTTACGGTATCAGCGGATTCGGGCTGGGTAAATCCCTTAATACAGACCCTGCCAGCGCCCAGGAGTTCATAGATGCTTATTTCGAGAGATATCCGCGTGTAAAAGTCTATATGGAGGATAAAATAGAGGAAGCCAGAAGCTCCGGATATGTGACAACCCTTTTTAACAGGCGCAGGTATATCCCTGAGATCCAGACAGGCGGCATGAGAGAAAAACAGCAGGCAGAGCGTATTGCCATAAATACGCCTGTGCAGGGCTCTGCCGCGGACTTGATAAAGATAGCCATGATAAATATTTACACAGAGATGAGGAAAAGGAAAATGAAGTCGCTGATGACAATGCAGGTCCACGACGAACTTGTGTTCGAGGTGGTTAAAAGCGAATTAGAGGAAATGAAGGAATTGGTAAAAAGGGAGATGGAAGGCGCTGTGAAGCTCTCAGTGCCTGTCAAGGTAAGCATCCAGTGCGGCAAAAACTGGCTGGATATGGAGGACGCGTAGGGTTCTCGACTTTGCTGCCGTAATAAGCTTTCGTGACCGCTCGAACAATATTGTTCGAGCGGACGTTGTGGCTATGCATGTAAGCTTAGTCGAGAACCCTTGCGACGAGAAAGACATGGTAATAGGCGTTACAGGAAGTTTTGGGAGCGGGAAGACCACAGTGGCCAGGATGTTTGCGAAGCTCGGGGCATATTATATAGACGCTGACAGGGTGTATCATTCCCTTTTGAGACATGACAGCGCTATGCGTAAAAAAATTATAAAGCATTTCGGCGAGACCGTAACTATGAGCGCGGGAAAGATAGACACAAAAAAGCTTGCGAAGATCGTGTTCAGCGACCGCGCGAAACTTGATTTATTGAACAGGTTGACCCATCCTGCGATAAAAAACAAGATAAAGGACATGATCCGCGCTGAAAAAACAAGGGATATTGTCCTTGAGGCGCCGCTTCTTATTGAATCTCGCTTTTACAGGGAGGCGGATATTGTCATAGTCATTGAAGGGAGAGAAAAAGAAGACGCGCTCATGAGAACAAGGATGCAGATGCCTTTAAATAAAAAACTGGCATTTGCTGATTTTATCATAGATAATAGCGGAACCAGAGAAAAGACATTCAGCCAGGTCAGGGAGATCTGGAAAAAAAGAGGAGAATAACATGGAAACAAAGGAAAAACTGGATATTGAAAAATTGAAATCAATGAAGATATCTGAATTGAACAAGCTCGCCCACGGATTAAACGTGAACAGCGTGAGCGGCCTTAAGAAGCAGGACCTGATATTCAAGGTGCTTCAGGCGCAGACAGAAAAAGACGGGCTTATATTCGGGGAAGGGGTCCTGGAGATACTGCCGGACGGTTTTGGATTTTTACGCTCTCCTAATTATAATTATCTGCCGTGCCCGGATGATATATACATATCCCCGTCCCAGATAAGGAAATTTGAACTGAGGACAGGGGATACTGTGAGCGGCCAGATACGGCCCCCTAAAGAGGGCGAAAGATATTTCGCACTGCTAAAGGTAGAGGCTGTAAATTTTGAAAGCCCGGAGGCTGCGAAAGACAAGATTCTCTTTGACAACCTCACTCCTATATATCCCAATGTCAGGTATAAGCTGGAGACCAAGGCCCAGGACATATCTATGCGCATAATGGATCTGTTGACGCCTGTAGGAAAAGGCCAGAGGGGCATGATAGTCGCGCCTCCGTATAGCGGCAAAACCATAATAATGCAGAAAATAGCCAACAGCATCGCGACCAATTTTCCTGATACTGTTATAATGGTGCTCTTGATAGACGAGCGGCCTGAAGAGGTTACTGACATGCAGAGGTCTGTAAAGGGCGAGGTCGTCAGTTCCACATTTGACGAGCCTGCTGAAAGGCATGTGCAGGTGGCTGAAATGGTGCTTGAAAAGGCAAAGAGGCTCGTGGAGCATAATAAAGACGTTGTGATTCTCCTGGACAGCATTACCAGGCTTGCAAGGGCGTATAATTCTGTTGTGCCGCATTCCGGCAAGATACTCTCGGGCGGCGTGGATTCAAACGCGCTTCATAAACCGAAAAGATTTTTCGGAGCTGCCAGGAATATAGAGGAAGGCGGCAGCCTCACTGTCATAGCCACAGCGCTTGTGGATACAGGTTCCAGGATGGATGAGGTAATTTTTGAAGAATTCAAAGGCACAGGCAACATGGAACTCCAGCTCGACAGGACACTTTTCCAGAGAAGGGTTTATCCCGCGATAGACATAAAGAGGTCCAACACAAGGAAAGAAGAGCTGCTTGTAGATCCAAAAGAGCTACAGAGGATATGGATACTTAGAAAGGTTTTGAACGAGCTCAATAGCGTGGAGGCAATGGAACTTTTAATTGAAAAGATATCAAAGACCAAGACAAACGAGGATTTTCTGAGCAACATGAACCAGTAGATTAGACCATGTCCAACTTCGCAAGTTGCCCACGGCAACTTGCGAAGTTGGACATAAGACACCATAAGGGGGAGAAAATGAAAGACAAAATTCATCCGGAATACAAAGACGCCACAATCACATGCGCGTGCGGTGAGGTGGTACACACCCGTTCCACAAAACAGAACATACGCGTGGAAATCTGTTCCAAGTGCCACCCGTTTTTTACAGGCAAGCAGAAATTCGTGGACTCCGCGGGCAGGGTGGAAAAGTTTCTTAAAAAATACAAAAAGAGTTCTTCCTAACAACTTTATACAAAAATAAATAACCTCGCAGGTTACCTACGAGGTAACCTGCGAGGTTGAGGTGGTTTTAAATGTTTAAGAGGCTGGATTCTTTATTGAAGCGGTATGAGGAATTGCACGTTCTGATGGCTGATAGCGAGATCGCGTCTGATTCTGACAAATATCAAAGGCTTGCCAAAGAGCTGGCGTCTATGGAAGACAAGGTGTCTAAATATAAGGAATACAAAAAGATCCTTTCTGAGATAGAAGGCGCCCTTCATGTAATGGAAAAGGAAACGCACGAGGAGCTGGTCCAGATGGCAAAAAATGAGCTGCAGGAGCTCGAGGCAAAAAAGGCAGCGCTCCAGGCAGAGCTTGAGGAGAAGATGCTTGACGAGGATCCTGATTCTGACAAGGATGTGATAATGGAGATAAGGGCGGGCACAGGGGGCCGAGAGGCGTCACTTTTCGCAGGGGATCTTTTCAGGATGTATTCCAAGTACGCCGCGAACAATGGCTGGAAAGTAGAGCTTATGGACAGCCATACTGCTGAGGCAGGGGGTTTTAAGGAAATAATATTCGCGGTAAAGGGGAAAAAGGTTTATAAGAAGCTGAAATACGAGAAAGGCGTTCACAGGGTGCAGAGGGTGCCTGCCACAGAGGCGTCAGGGAGAATTCACACCTCTGCTGTGACAGTGGCGGTACTAGCTGAGGCAGAGGACGTGGATGTCCAGATCAATCCGCAGGATATCCGCCTGGATGTATTCAGGGCGTCAGGCGCAGGCGGCCAGAATGTGAACAAGATAGAATCAGCTGTGCGCATAACGCATATACCGTCAGGCATGGTGGTCACGTGCCAGGACGAACGGTCCCAGAGCAAAAATAAGGAAAAGGCAATGAGGGTATTAAAGGCCAGGCTCCTGGACTATATAAGGAAGAAGCAGGAAGAAAAGGTGGCAAAGGACAGGCGCGTCCAGGTGGGCACAGGGGACAGGAGCGAGAAGATCCGCACGTATAATTTTCCTGACAGGCGCGTTACAGACCACAGGATAGGATTTACAATACACGATCTTCCCAATGTGATGGAAGGCAATATGGAAAAGATCGTAGAGGCTTTAACGCAGGCAGAGAGAAAACTCAAACTCGGCAAAGCCGCTAATTGATATGCTGATAAAAACAGACAAAGACATATTTTATTTACTAAATAAATATTCCTGTTTCGTCTCCAGGGTAGAGGCGGAGATGCTTTTGGAGTATTTATTCAACTGCTCAAGGCTGGATCTATACACCAAGAATTTCAGCGCGAACAGGGTGGCTGAAGAATTGTATGCCTCCCTGGTAAACCGGCGGATAAAAAGCGAACCTGTTCAGTACATAACAGGCAAGGCTGAATTTATGGGCCTGGATTTCATTGTTACAAAAGACACATTCATACCAAGGCCGGAGACAGAGCTGTTAGTCAATGAGATAATTAAACAGCGCCAAAAGGTTAAGATACTGGACCTCTGCACAGGGAGCGGCAATATCGCGATCAGCCTGGCCAGGTCAATGCCTGACGCTGATATAACAGCTGCTGACGTGTCTGAAGCGGCTTTAAAAATAGCGCGGAAGAACGCGGAGCGCCATAACGTGACCAGCCGGATAAATTTTTTAAAAGGGGACATGTTTAACGCTTTAATGTTTGCTAAAAAAGAGAAATTTGATATAATAGTCTGCAATCCGCCTTATATAAAGGAAGAGGAAATTGATCGTTTGCAGGAAGAAGTGGGTTTTGAGCCTGGGATTGCCTTAAACGGAGGCAGTGACGGCCTGGATTTTTACAGGATCATGGCTGAGGAGTCGCACAGGTATTTGAAAAAAGGCGGCAGTGTTTTACTGGAAATGGGTTTTCACCAGGCGCAGGCGGTAAAGGATATCTTTTTATCATATAATATATTTGAGATATATAAGGTAATAAAGGATTTTTCAGGCACGGAGCGGGTTATATGGATAAATTTATTGTAGAGGGCGGGGTAAGGTTAAAGGGCACAGTTGAGATAAGCGGCGCGAAAAACGCAGCGCTTCCGATACTGGCAGCGACGCTCCTCACGGATGAAAAATCAATAATAAAAAACGTCCCGCCGCTGCAGGATGTGTATACGATGCTCAAGATATTGAGAAATATGGGCGTCAGGGCGGACATGGAAGACGGGACAGTGGTGATTCATCCCAATGGCTATACTAATTATTTGGCGCCTTATAAACTGGTAAACAGGATGAGGGCGTCTGTGTGCGTGCTGGGGCCTGTGCTTGGAAAATTAAAACACGCAGAGGTGTCAATGCCAGGCGGCTGTGTCATAGGTCCGAGGCCGATAGACCTGCATATAAAAGGGCTTAAAGCGCTCGGAGCTGATATAAAAATAGAGCATGGCTATATAATAGCAAGCGCCAAAAATCTTTCAGGCGGCAGGGTGTATCTCGGAGGAAAATTTGGTTCCAGCGTGCTCGCCACAGCCAATGTCATGATGGCAGCCACCCTTGCGAAAGGAAAGACAGTCATAGAGAATGCGGCGTGCGAGCCAGAGGTATGCGACCTGGCTGATTTTCTGGTCAAGATGGGCGCAAAGATCAAAGGCCACAGGACCCCTATAGTAGAGATAGAAGGCGTGAAGTCTCTTCATGGAGCGGAGTATTCTGTAATAAACGACAGGATAGAGGCAGGCACGTTCATGATAGCCAGCGCTATTACAGGAGGCGACGTCACAATAAAAGGCGCAAATATAGAGTATCTCGGGGCAGTAATAGACAAGCTCAGGGAGGCAGGCGTCAAGATAACAAATACAAAGGATGGCTTAAGGGTAGTGAAAACAGGATTTATAAGGCCTGTGGATGTGACTACTTTGCCGTATCCGGGCTTTCCTACAGATATGCAGGCTCAAATGATGGCGCTTATGTGCATGACAAAGGGCATAAGCGTGATAACAGAGAAGATATATCCTGAAAGATTCATGCATATAAGCGAGCTCGCGAGGATGGGCGCGCAGATCATACTGGAAGGCTCCAGCGCCATAGTAAAAGGCGTCCCCAGGTTAAGCTCAGCGCCTGTTATGGCGTCTGACTTAAGGGCAAGCGCAGGCCTGGTCCTGGCAGGGCTCGTGGCAAAGGGCAAGACAGAGATATCCAGGATATACCACCTTGACAGGGGTTATCACAATATAGAGGAAAAATTAGAAAAACTGGGAGTAAAAATAAAAAGAGAAAAAGAAGACTAAAGGAGGGGAAATGGCTGTAAGGATAAGATTAAAAAGGTTAGGGACAAAGAAAAAACCGCATCGCAGGATTGTGGTAGCTGACATAAGGCGCGCAAGAGACGGTAAGACAATAGAGGAGCTGGGATATTACGACCCATCCAAAAAGCCGACCTTTATAAGCTTAGACAAGGAAAGGGCCAAGTACTGGCTGTCCAAAGGCGCCACGCCTACAGAGACGATCAAAAGCCTTTTTAAAAAGCAGGGCGTAATATAACAATCACACCGCTTCAACCTCGCAGGTTACCTCGTAGGTTGAGGCGGTTGGGGTGATATGCGGATAGACGTATTGACTATTTTTCCCGGGATGTTCGAAGCTGTTCTGGGAGAATCTATTATAAAAAGGGCGAGGCAAAAGGGTATTGCCCAGATAAACATACTTGACCTTAGGGATTTTTCAAAAGATAAGCACAGAAAGGTGGATGATAAGCCTTTTGGCGGCGGGCCAGGCATGGTAATGAACGCGGAGCCTTTTTTTGAGGCGGTAAATTGCGTAAGAAAAAAGACAAAAGACCTGAGGCTTAAGACAAGGGTAGCGCTTTTAAGCCCCAGAGGAAAGCCTCTGAATCAAAAATTGGCTCAGAAGCTCTCAAAGTACGAGCACTTGGTTCTATTGTGCGGCCATTACGAGGGCATTGACGAAAGGGTTTCCGAACATTTAGTGGACGACGAGATATCAATAGGCGATTTCGTGCTCACGGGCGGAGAGCTCGCGGCAATGGTCGTAATTGACAGTGTTGTGAGGCTTTTGCCAGGAGCGCTCGGGGACGAAGGTTCCTGCGTTGACGAATCGTTTACAGAAGACCTGCTCGAATACCCGCATTACACAAGGCCTTCTGATTACAACGGCATGAAGGTGCCGGACGTGCTTTTGTCAGGCGATCATAAGAAAATAAAGGAGTGGCGGAAAAAAGAGTCATTGAAAGTGACCAGAAAAAAACGACCCGATCTATTAACTTAAAACAACTTTACATTGAGACATTGTCTCGATGTAAAGTTGTTTGTACAGGAGGCAATATGGACGTAATCAGAGAATTGGAAAAAGAGTACATGAAAAAGGAAACAGGTGATTTCAAGGTGGGCGACACTGTGAGCGTGGCTGTGAAGATCAAGGAAGGCGACAAGACAAGATTGCAGGCCTTTGAGGGCATTGTGATCGCCAGGAAAGGGTCTAGCATAAAAGAGACATTTACAGTGAGGCATATATCCTTCGGGGAAGGCGTTGAAAGGGTGTTTCTGATCCATTCGCCGCAGATAGATTCTATAAAAGTTGTCAAAAAAGGCAAGGTTAAAAGGGCGAGACTGTATTATCTGAGGAAAAGAGTTGGCAAGCACACATCGGTCGAAGAGGAAAGAGAAGCCATTAAAGGCCAGACAGATGCTGTCCTGGGAGAAAAAGGCGTTTCTTAGCGGGACATCTATTGTAATAGGCGTTGACGAGGCAGGCAGGGGGCCCCTTGCAGGGCCTGTGGTGGCAGGAGCTGTTATGCTTCAGCGGACACCTCTGCGCAGTCTAAACAGGATTCCCGCGTACAACTCCAGGATAGATGACTCTAAAAAATTAAGGCCCGACCAGAGGGACAGGGCATTCGAAGAGATATCCAGAAAGGCCATTTTCGGGATAGGCCTCAAAGATAATAAACGCATAGATAGAATCAACATACACATGGCAACGCTTGAGGCAATGAAGCAGGCGGTTAAAAAGTTAGTGTCCGAATTCTGCCGCCTCAATGGCAAAAAAGAAAAAGATATCAGAAATGATATCTGCGTATTGGTGGACGGCGTGTTCGGAAATTTCCTGCCATATAAAACAATCCCCATAATAAAAGGCGATTCCAAGAGCTTATCAATAGCAGCCGCGTCAATCATGGCAAAGGTTACAAGAGACAGGATAATGGACGCGTATGGCAGAAAATACCCTGTCTATGGTTTTTCAAAGCATAAAGGTTACGGCACAAAGTTTCACATGGAGGCAATAGGGCAATACGGGCCATGCCTCATACACAGAAAGAGTTTCGCGCCAATGAAAAATGACATTCGCGAGAATTAATTCAGGCAAAAAAGGCGAGGCAATAGCGGCAGATTATCTGAATAAGCAGGGGTATAAAATAATAGAAAGAAATTACAGGATAGCTCTTGGAGAGATAGATATAATAGCAGAAGATAAAGGCTGTATATGTTTCATAGAAGTCAGGTCTGTAAACAGCCGGACATCCGGACTAGCCGAAGAGACTATATCAAAAATCAAACAGCGGCAGATTTCGAAGGCAGCTCTGGCGTATATAAAAAAATACCGTCTGGAGGACAGATCCTGCAGATTTGACGCGCTATGTATACGCTCAGTTGACAGCCTGAAGCCGGAAATAAATTTTATTAAAAATGCGTTTGAACTAAACCACAGATACAGTTATTGAAACAACTTGACACTTGTGACATTGTCTTAAGTGTCAAGTTGTTTGGAGGGTAAACATGAAAAATGTCCCAAGCGACCTTGAGATAGCCCAGGCCGCGAAATTAAAACCCATTGTAGAGATCGCTAAAAAAATCGGGATCAAAGAAAGCGAGCTGGAGCTTTTTGGAAAACATAAAGCCAAGATATCTCTTTCCATACTGGAAAGGCTCAAAGGCAAACCGTTTGGAAAATATATCGACGTTACCGCAATTACGCCCACGCCTCTTGGGGAAGGAAAGACAGTCATTACCATTGGCCTGAGCCTTGGACTGGCCAAGATCGGGAAAAAAGTCATAACAACGCTCAGGCAGCCTTCAATGGGGCCTGTGTTCGGTATAAAAGGCGGGGCAGCCGGCGGCGGATATTCCCAGGTGCTTCCCATGGAGGACATAAACCTGCATTTTACAGGCGATATACACGCTGTGGGAGCGGCGAATAATCTTTTGGCGGCGTTTATCGACAATAGCGTTTCCAAAGGTAATAAGCTTAACATAAATCCGGATACAATTGTTACGCGCAGGGTGGTAGATATAAGCGACAGGGCATTGAGACACATAAGGACCGGGCTTGGAGGAGAGGATAACGGCACACCAAGGGACACTGGTTTTGACATAACAGTCGCGAGCGAGGTAATGGCGATACTCGCGTTGTCGAACAGCCTCGCTGATTTAAGGAATCGCGTAGGGAAAATGATAGCCGCGTTCACGCATGACGGAAGGCCTGTAACTGCCGAGGATCTGAAATGCGCGGGCGCAATGACAGTACTTCTTAAAGACGCCATTAAGCCGAACCTTGTGCAGACAACTGAAAACACAGCCTGCATAATGCACGCGGGGCCTTTTGCCAATATCGCCCATGGCAATAATTCAATACTGGCTGACATGATAGCGCTGAAACTTGCGGATTACGTGGTCACGGAGAGCGGTTTCGGGGCAGACTGCGGGGCTGAAAAATTTATGGATATAAAATGCCGCATGAGCGGGCTTAAGCCGCCTGATGCCGTGGTGATCGTATGCAGTGTCAGGGCGCTTAAGATGCACGGAGGGGCTTTTAAAGCAGCGCCTGGCAAAAAGATAGACGAGATAGCTTTAAAAAAAGAGGATGTGGACGCGGTTAAAAGAGGCGGGGCAAACCTTGAGAAGCATATTGAAAATATAAAATTATTCGGCGTGCCCGTAGTGGTGGCGATAAACAGGTTTTTATATGACACAGACAGGGAGATAGCGGCTGTAAAAGAGATAGCTTTAAACGCAGGCGCAGAGGACGTGGCCTTGAGCGAGGTGTGGGAGAAAGGCGGAGAAGGCGGGATAGAACTCGCCAGGAGCATTGTAAAGATCTGCGATAAGAAATCCGATTTTAAATTCCTGTATCCCCTGGATATCCCTATAAAGGAAAAGATAGAGATAATAGCGAAGAAGATTTACGGCGCGAAAAACGTGAGCTATTCTGAAGAGGCTCAAAAAAAGATAGATTACTACACGAAATTAGGGTATGATAAACTACCTATCTGTATGGCAAAGACACATCTGTCGCTTTCGCACGACCCTGAGCTTAAGGCAAGGCCGATCGGTTTTGTTTTGCCTGTAAGGGATATCAGGATTTCGGCAGGCGCTGGATTTTTATACCCGTTATGCGGCGAAATGCGCACCATGCCGGGGCTTCCGTCTGTTCCTGCTGGTACAAAGGTGGACATTGATAGCGACGGGAAAATAGTGGGATTATTCTAATTGTTCTCGACTCGCTTCGCTCGCTCGAACAATATTCTTC
>JAUYDX010000014.1 GCA_030691625.1 Candidatus Omnitrophota bacterium
TGGGGCCGTATTTAAAGCCTTTCGCGCCTGAGGCATTTGTGGATATGGTGCCTCCAAGAAAGGCGTTTGGCTCAGTGGGGTCAGGCAGGTACGCAAGGCCTTTTTTTGAAAGTTCCTTTTCAATGTCGGAAAGCCTTACCCCCGGCCCGAGGGTAGCGGTAAACGTTTTTTCGTCTATGGCAGAGATTTTATTCAGATTTTCAGTGGCTATTACCCATCCGCCAAAAGGGATCCTTGCGCCTGTCACTCCTGTGCCTCCGCCTGACACAGCCACAGGGATTTTTTTTGAGCCGGCTTCCAAGAGGATATCCCTGATTTCCTTTTCATTTTCAGGCAGGATTACCCTGTCAGCGTATCCGCCCAAAAGCCCTGAATAGTCCTCAAAATATCCCTTGATAATATCAGGGTCTGTCTTTATAATCATGTATATAATCTATCATATGCAGTAAATAAAGTAAACATGGAGAATATATTAAGCATATTAATCGGGCTTATCGCAGGCGTATCTTCCGGATTTTTCGGCATAGGAGGGGCTATACTATTGATCCCCGCCCTTATATATATTTTTAAATTTTCGCAGCATTTAGCCCAGGGCACAGCCCTTGCCGCCATGCTTTTACCTGTAGGCATCCTTGCTGTTATAAAATATTACAAATCAGGAGATGTAAATATAAAGGTAGCTTTATTTGTAGCCTTCGGGTTTATTATAGGAGGTTTCATAGGGGCTACCCTTATGCAGGGCGTTCCAAGCCCGGTGCTTAAAAAGATATTCGCTGTTATACTTTTATGTGTTTCAATATATATGTTTCTGGGTAAATGAAAAACACCAAAGAAATAATAAGAATTTTAAAAAAAGAATACCCTGAGGCTAAAATAGCGCTTAAATTTAAAAATACCTGGCAGCTTCTGGTTGCCACCATTCTTTCGGCGCAATGTACGGATGTGAGGGTAAACCAGGTAACGCCTGTATTGTTTAAAAAATATAAAGATATTTCCGATTTTGCAAAGGCTGACCTTAAAGAGCTTGAGAAGGATATCCATTCGACAGGTTTTTATAAAAACAAGGCAAAGAGTATCATAGGCTCAGCCAGAGAGATATTAAGCGAATTTAGCGCTAAAGTGCCTGATACGATGGAAGAGCTGACAGGCCTTCCTGGCGTGGGCAGAAAAACCGCCAATGTGATATTGTCTTCCGGGTTCGGGATATCTGTGGGCATAGTGGTTGACACGCACGTAATAAGGATATCAAGGCTTTTGGGAATAACCAGGAACACGGATCCTGAAAAAATAGAGCGGGATCTCATGAAAATAGTGCCCAGGAAAGATTGGGCTGTTTTTTCGCATTTGATAATTTTACACGGAAGAAAGATATGTATTGCCAGGAGGCCGCTCTGCGGCGCATGCAAAATAGACAAGCTATGCCCTAGCGCCTTCAAATTCTAAACAACTTTACACTTCAAACAATGTTACAAGTGTAAAGTTGTTGAATGAGGTTATAAAAGTATGATAGCGCCAAACCCTTTTACTCCACAATCCGGCTGGGAGCCGAAGATATTCGGCGGCAGAAACCAGGAGCAAGAACTCTTTAAGGCAAATCTTACAGAAGCAATAAAGGTCAGGCCCAGCCACCTGGTGGTTCTTGGGGAATGGGGAGCGGGGAAGACCTCGCTTCTTAAGCAGTTCAGGCGCATGAGCCAGGAACAGGGTTTTCCAGCCGCGTATTGCGCCATGACAAGGTTCACGCCTAAAAATACCCCGCTGGACGCCATCCACCTGATAGCTGAGGAAATGCTCATGGGTTTTCCAAAGGCAGAGACTAGCCAGAAAAACCTGGCAGAGCTGTTTTCCAGAAAAAAATCCCTGTCGAACGCCCAGGTGCAGTTTACAAAATTTCTGCTTGAGCTGTGGAAGGTTATGGACGCGAAACTGGCGGCTGTGTTATTGGACGATATCCAGAATCTTTCAGAGATATCAAATACAATAGATGTCCTGAGGGCTGTTTTAAGCAGCGATGACATTATTAAGGAGACCAGGTTTTTATTTATACTTTCCTCCACGCCTTCGGGCTGGTCGTCATTTATTGATAAGCACGACCCTGTGGGGAGATTTTTCAGGAAAAGGCTGGCTGTGGATAATCTGAAGGAAGGCGATGTCCAGGCTACTATAGACATGACCCTTAAAGGCACAGGGGTTGTTTTTGAAGAGGCGGTAAGGAAAAACATATTTGAATATACGCTTGGCCATCCTTATGAAGTGCAACTTTTGGCAAGCCATCTTTACGATCACCAGATAGAAGGGGTGGTCAGCGGGGCCGCGTGGGATAACGCGCTGAATAACACCCTGAAGGAACTGGGCAGGGATTATTTCAATAATCTTTTTTCAAAGGCGAGCGACAGGGAAAGGGATCTGTTGGAGATACTCGCTGAGGAGAGAAGGCCTGTTACCATAAAGGAATTTACCACCATGATGATAGTGGGGAAGCGCGCGAAAAAATTTCCCATAGCCAATATAAAAAATTTTCTTTACCGCCTGGAGGAAAAAGGCCTGGTTAAAAGATCTGAAAAAGCGGGTTTTTGTATCCCTGATCGCATGTTTGTGGAATTTATCAATTCCCAGGCACGAGGGGAATAATTCTATTGACAAAAAATACAGCCGAATATATCATAATTGAATAATTTAAACTTTTAAACGGAGGGTGATATGAAGGTAAGGATAGACGAAGATCTTTGTGTAGGGTGCGGGCTGTGCGTTAACACCTGCCCGGATGTTTTTGAGATGAAGGACGATAAAGCGGTTGTAAAGGTAAAGGCATTGCCGCCGGGAAGCGAAGACAGCGTAAAACAGTCGAAAGACGAATGCCCTGTTGAAGCTATAATCATAGAATAGGACAGATTATTTTTTCTTGGACAGTACCTTTGTAAAGCAGAAGACAGCCACCAGTATTATAATTCCCCAGGATAGTATCAGAAATAACCAGCCGGATGTACTCATTTCTTAGTATTTTTCCTTTTCTGCCATGCTATTTTTACAAGTATTCCAAGGACAAGGAAAACTAGAATCAGCATAAGCCTTATGCCTAATATATAAGGCTTATCGCTATTAGCCATGCCTTTCATCAGTAATATGGGTATACCCTGCTGATAAGACCACGCCATGAGTATCAGGATAAGGAATAAAGGGGTCACGTATTTTATTATGAATTTGTAGATGCGCGGCAGTTTCATGTCTGCCCCTCGGTGTATCTCTTCCCACGCCTTTTCCATCCCGAATATCCACGCGAAGAGTATCGTTTCCACAGCCGCGAATAACACCAGGCAGAATGTCCCGCCCCAGAAATCAAGTTCGTTCACCACCCCGTTTTTAAGGAAGAATATGGCGGGCTGGCACAGGATAAAGGACGCGATGCCGAAAATAATAACAGCTTTTTTCTTTGGGATATTGAATTCGTCTTCAAGGAACGCGATGCTTGGCTGTGCCAGAGACACAGACGATGTAATGCCCGCGAGGAATAATAGGATAAACCATATGCTTCCGAAAAACGCGCTGAGCGCTATTTTCTGGAAAATAAGAGGCATTGTCACAAAACCCAGGTTAAATGCCCCGCCTTTTGCTATTTCGCCTATCTCGCGGGGCCCGAAAAACGCGAACGCGGCTGGTATTATTATTGAGGAACCAAGTATGACCTCTGCGAACTCATTTGTGCTTGCCGCAGTGAGGCCTGAAAGCACCACATCATCTGTTTTTTTAAGATAACTCGCGTAGGTCAATATGACTCCTATGCCCACGCTCAATGTAAAAAGTATCTGGCCTGCTGCCGCGAGCCATACCTTGGCGTCTCTGAGCGAACTCAGGTCAGGGTTCCACAAATACCCAAGGCCGTTTAATATGTTCCAATCAGGATTTAGCAGGTTTGGCGCCCCTAGCGTCAGCACCCTTACAGCTATTATTATGCCGCACGCGAATAAGACAGGCATGGCGATATTGCATAGTTTTTCAATGCCGCCTGAAATGCCTTTGTATATTATGTAAGTATTGACCGCAAAGGTTATCAGGAAAAATATATAGGCGCATCGTATGCTGGAAAAGAAATCATTCTGTTCAATGCCCTGGAAGCCTTTTAATAGAGAAAGCATGCCTTTCTGGTCAGTAGTCTGGCCGAATTTTCCCACGAGCGAGAAAAACGCGTACGCCAGGGTCCAGGATTCTATATAGGTATAATATATGAAGATCACAAGCGGGCCAAATATGCCTATGACCCCGAAATATTTTATAAACCTGTTCTTTGCCCACATGTTGTGGAATATGCCTGGAGCTGTTCCGTGGCCGAATCCGCCGCCAAAACGGCCAATAGTCCATTCCACCCACATTAAAGGTATGCCTATAAGAAGAAGGGATATGAAATACGGGATCATGAATGCCCCGCCGCCATTTTGAGCTGCCTGCACAGGAAAACGCAGGAAATTCCCCAGCCCGATAGCGCTTCCTGCGACAGCCAATATGATCCCTAATTTTGATTTCCAGGTGTCGCGTTGCTTCATATAGGGAAAGTATACTTAATAATATTTAATATGTCAAATTGCGCAGTAGTGTTATAATATGACTATAAATTTATTAAATGGGAGGTTTATTATGAAAAAATCTTTGGGCGCAAAGGCCCTTATTTTTACCACACCTGCCTGGATCATAGGCACGTATGATAAGTCAGGAAAACCTAATGGAGCAGCTGTTGCGTGGGGAGGCATTGTTTGTTCAAAGCCGCCATGCGTAGGCATATCTTTAAGAAAGGCGACTTATACCTATGGGAATATCATGGATAAAAAGGCGTTTACAGTCAACGTGCCTTGTGAAAAATATATTAAGGAGGCGGATTATTTTGGCATTGTATCAGGCAGGAATGAGGATAAGTTCGCTAAAACGAAATTAACCCCTGTGAAAAGCGATTTAATAGACGCGCCTTATATAAAGGAATTTCCCCTTATTTTAGAGTGCAGGGTCATTAGTACCATTGAAATAGGGCTTCATACCCAGTTTGTCGGGGAAATATTAGATGTTAAGGCAGATGAAAATATGCTCAGTAAGGACGGCCTGCCTGATATCGAAAAGGTGAAGCCCATTTTATACGACCCTGAAGTCTGCACCTATCACAGCGTAGGCAAATATCTGGGCGGCGCCTTCTCCATCGGCAAACAACTTTACACTTGAGACAATGTTTGTAGTGTCAAGTTGTTTGGAGAGGGGCGGCAAGGAGCGTTGGATGAGCGATTTTGAAAGGTTTTATAGCGAGCTGAATGCGGAGCAGAAAAAGGCGGTGGATGCTATTGAGGGGCCGGTGCTTGTCCTGGCAGGGCCAGGCACGGGCAAGACCCAGATACTGTCGGTGCGCGCCGCAAATATTATAAAGCAGAAAAAAGCCCTTCCAGAAAATATCCTTATACTGACATATACGAATGCAGCGGCAAAGACCATGAAAGAGCGCCTGGCTAAGATAGCGGGCATAAAAGGCTATGACGTGCATGTCTCCACCTTTCACAGTTTTGCCAATTCCATGCTCCTGGATTCAGAGGAGTCCGCGAATTACATACAGGACAGGATACAGATAACAGAGATAGAAAAGATAAGGGCGATAGAATACATCCTCGACCACACAAAAGGCATATCTGAGATACGGCCTTTTAACGCCCCTTATAGCTATGCAGGCGAGATCCAGAAAAAGATAAGCGACCTTAAAAGAGAGGGCGTAAGCCCTGAAGAGTTCCTTAAATATACAGAATCCTTAAAGCCGGATGGCGTTTATATAGAGGAAAAACACGTGCCCAGAATAAAAGGCCTGGCAATTGTCTATGACCAGTTTGAAAAATTAAAGGCAAGCGGCATCAGAGAGGTCTTTGACGAGCGCGGCAGGTATGACTACGATGATATGATAATGATGGCGGCGCGCGCGGTCAATAGCGAACCTGTTTTAAAGGAAAAATACCAGTCGCAGTATAAATTTTTAATGGTAGACGAATTTCAGGACACTAACGGCGCGCAGTTGAAGCTTTTATTTTCAATATTAAAAGGCGCCGAGCCGAACGTGTGCTGCGTGGGAGACGATGACCAGTCTATATACAGGTTCCAGGGCGCGAGCGTTGAGAATTTTAAAGAGCTGAAAAAGCGTTTCAAAGCGCTTAAGACAATATCCCTTAAAAATAATTACCGCTCCACAAAGGAGATAATAGACCTGGCCGGCATCTTGATAAAGGACGTGCCGATTGAAGAAAGGACAGCTGAAAAAGAGATCATAAATATAAAGGATTTTAAGAATAAGTCAATAGCTTATCATGAATTCACAACCGCGGAAGAGGAGCTGAATTTTATTGTCAGGAAGATAAAAGATTTTAAATCCCGGATAGAGTCGTCAAAAGAGCTAAAACCTGAAGAAAAGGAAAAGCCTTACAACAATATCGCGATCCTGGTTAGAAAACGCAGCCAGATACTAAAAATAATAGACAAATTTTTGCAGGCAGGGATTCCTTACGCTACTGACGGCAAAGAGGACATAAGGCCTGAGCCCAGGGTAAGGCAGATGCTTGATATCCTGGAGCTCGCGGGCATTGAACCCGAGAACTTCGAAGACAGGGACAGGGCGCTTTATAATGTGCTGATAGCGGATTATTTCAGGATACCTTTAAAGGATATCTTTAATCTGATGTCTATAGTTGTGAAGAAAAGGAGGGCTAAAGAAGACGCGAGGCTCCTGAATGAACTTTTCAATTCCCAGGCCCTGCCAGCCAGCCTGAAAAAACCATGCGCTATAATCCGTAAATTAATAGAAAATTCCAGGTTCAAGCCCGCGCACACTATCCTCATGGAATACATAGAGGATGCGGGCGTTTACAATTATATACTTGAAAAATATGACAAGGGAGATGTGATGAGGACAAGGGATATAAGGGCGCTTTCGTCATTTGTCAATATGGTAAAGACATCCGACCTTTCCAGGCCAGGCATAACATTAAAGGAATTACTCGAAGAGATTAGGACAATGAATGAACATGATATGGCATTAGAGGGAGAACTTGTCACAATGACACAGGACGGGGTAAGGATATTTACGGCGCACGGGGCAAAGGGCCAGGAATTCCACAGCGTCATTATACCTTTCTGCCTGCAGGATAAGAGCTGGCCCATAAAGCCGAGGCCTGACACCATACCGCTTCCTCCGGAGATAATGAAGACAGCGGAAAAGCTCACTGATAAAGAAAGGCTGAAACAGCTGAGGCTTTACGATGAGACAAGGCTTTTCTACGTGGCTGTATCCAGGGCAAAGAGCAATGTCTTATTTACCGCGAGCCCGGGCGAAGACTCTGTTTCAAGTGCCTTTTTACATAAACTGGGAATGAAACCCGAAGAAGAGGCCTTAAAAGAAGAAACTATGATAGCTGAATTTATAAGAAACACAGGTTATGAAGAGGATCTTAAAACAACTCGCGCGCTTCTGAAAGACATGGTGGCTGACATGCCGCTTAATCCCACGAGCCTCGATAACTACCTTCGGTGCAGGAGGAAATTTTTATATGACAACGTGCTCATGCTCCCTTCAGCGAAAAAACAAAGCCTTATATTTGGAAATGCAGTGCATTCAGGCCTGGAGCATTTTTTCAGGGAGTATATGAGAACCGGCAAATTGCCTGATTTCCAGTTTTTTAAGGAGAAATTCATAGAGGCGCTGAAGTTCCAGGGGCCTGAAAAATCAATTGAGCTCAGGTGCATGGAGCAGATAGAGGGGTTGAAGGTGTATTACAGCAGGGTAAAGGCGAATCCTGTGAAACCTATAGGCCTTGAAAACAGGATGCCGGTCAATATAGACGGAGTAAGTTTTACCGGGAAATACGATAAGCTCGAAATAGAGAATGAAAAAGAAAACACCTTGAGAGTGGTTGATTACAAGACAGGCCAGCCTAACAGGCACGCGAAAGGCCTTTCTGAAGCATCTAATCTTGAGAGCGAGGAATGCGATGATTACCTGAGACAGCTCGTGTGCTATAAGCTTCTATATGAAAAGGATAAATCAAAGGCCAATAAAGACATGTCTGTGAGCCACGGAGTTCTCGCGTTTGTTGAGCCTGCTAAAAAGGAACTTAGAAAATACAATATAAAGGAAGGCGAGCCCACTGAATTTAAAATCCGTCTTACAGATGACATGGTAAGTCAGATGGAATCAATAATCAAAGACACCTGGAAAAACATCCAGGCCCTTTCTTTCGAAAAACTCCCTGAGCGCGACGAAAAAAAATGCGGCAACTGCGACTTCGATCACATCTGCTGGTAAACAACTTTACATTCTGACATTGTTACAATGTCAAGTTGTTTGGGATGGGGTGGTAGGAGAGTTTGGCGATGCGCAGGTTTTCAAGGCCTGAATCGTCCATGGCATTGACGTATCTGTAACGCAGCATCTCTTTAGAGAATTCTCTGAATATAAATTCCGCAATGCCTTTAAATCTTAAGTCGCAGACCTCCAGTAGTATACAAAATGTATCTTTTCTTAATTCAAATCCAAACGTATAAGCGCAGATCTTGCCCCTTATTTTTATAACGTGCCCTATTAACCCAAGGGTTTTGTAATTTTCTATGGCGAGTTTGTGGGCTGAAAAGCTATCTTTGAGGAGTTTATGATAATAAAGGTCAGGGAATTTCTTTTTCCTTTCAGCCGCCCATTTGGAAAATAATTTAAGGCATTCGCTTTTCATATTCTGACTATAAGGGAGATGCTGGAATTTATAATTTTTTGAAAAATGATTACAGCCCGCTCTTTTATGCTTGTATTTATTTCCCATAAGAGCTGCCAGGTCTTTTGTAAGATAGATATAATCCGGAAATTTTTTAAGGGAATTAAAATCTAGATACCCGGAATCTGTTTCAATCAATATTTCAAGGGCTTCGCCGTTTTGTTTCCACCAGACTGGATTCATATCCTTCCAGATGTAGAGATTCACAAAGGAACAACTGGAATCAGGCTGTTCTATTTTTTCAAAAAAGGTATCGAATATAGGTTTATCATTCAGGGAAATTCTTTTGAACCCGTTTTTCTCCGGATTATTGATAATAAGTTTGGTGAGGGTATCTAAGGAGGAAAATATTGTTATGTCGTCTTGGAAATCGCTTATAAATAAAGGATTTTCAGCTATGCGGTAAGCAATCTCTTTTTCTTCCAGCAGATCAACCAGGTAATGGAAATAATTTCTTATTGATTCGTGATTTGTCGGATCCACCGCGAACGGGCATTTTTTATCTATGCCCAGCACAACCCTTTCTTTTTTTTCGTCGAACATTATAGCGAACGGGTAGAGCCTGCAGTCGAAAGGCCTTTTTAAATAGATAGCGCATTTATTGTTTTTTGGATTAAAGAAATGGCAGGCGTTGATTCTTTCGCAGGGTTTTAATTTTACGCGCGAGGATTTATCAATATGCGGCCTTATCCCTGGCGTTATTTCTTCTGTTAGGAAAATTGGCCTGAGAGGCGCATTTTTATCTATAAACCTGCAGCACACCTCGCATGAGAGGCAGTATTTTCCCGGTATAATCTGTTTTAATTTCAGCATATAATCAAACAACTTGACACTACAAACATTGTCACAAGTGTAAAGTTGTTTAGTGTATTGTAACATTAAAATGTTCACTTTACATGGATTTTTTGATATAATAGCACAAAATTAAAAGGGGGAACATATATGAGGGATATAAGGTATATCGTCGCTTCTATTATGATACTAGTGTCATTTTATGGGTGTAATATTGTTCCTAAATCAGTCCAATACCAGAGGGACGAAGAAAAGCTGGTAGGGAATACGGATATTAATAACCCAAAGATTGAAGAGGTGCAGGTTATCCTGAGAGGAGAAGGTTACGAGCCGGGGAACACAGACGGGAAAATGGGCAAGGAGACCAGGGATGCCATAAAGGCGTTTCAGGAATCCATAGGCCTTAAAAGCACCGGTTATCTGAATAAGACCACCCTGACCCAGCTGGAGGACGTCAGGAGGACAAAAGATATACTCGAGTCCAAAAGGGATTACGCCAAGAAGGCAAAGGACGCCAAGCAGAAAGACGCCTCGAGGTCGGAATTCAAGCCCACCACAAAAGACATACAACTGGCATTGAAGAACGCGGGTTTCGATCCAGGGTCTCAGGACGGCAAGATAGGCCCCAGGACAAGGCAGGCAATAAAGGATTATCAGAAGTCAAAAGGCCTTGTGCCTGACGGCGTGGTAGGCCCCAAGACATGGGCCAGCCTGTCTAAATATCTATAAAGGCGCGCACAAAGGTATTGACAAGCTCAGCTTTAAATGGTATAAAGATTATACTAAAAACAGAAAGAAGGAGGGGTGAAAATGGGAAAATATATAACAGTTCTTGGCGGCCTGATAAGCATTATTCTAGGTATATGGGGGCTTATAACCTGGTGGTATAGTTTTGTGATACTGCTGAAAGGATCGGTCTCGCCTATATTGATACTGGGAGGGCTTGCGGCTTTATTCGCAGGCATAAGCGAGATAAAAGATTCAGCCCAGGCAAAGAAAGAAGAAGCCAAGAATAAAGAAGAAAAGAAATAAAATAAAATATATCAAAATCAGTTCAAGAAGAGCCCTGTAGTAGCGGGGCTCTTCTCATTTGTATTGTTTTCTCACGGAGGTGTTTTTTATGAATTACATAAAGACAGCTTTTTTGTTGATAGTTCTTACTATACTTTTTGTATTGATAGGCGGTTATTTCGGAGGCCGGGCCGGGGCAATATACGCCTTTATCTTCGCCTTTATCATGAATATGATTTCATATTGGTTTAGCGACAGGATCGTGTTAGCCATGTATGGGGCAAAAGAGGCGGATATGAAAGAGGTGCCGGAGCTATATAATATAGTAAAGGGCCTGACAGAGCCTGTACACATGCCTATGCCAAAGATTTATATAGCTCCGCAGGACGCGCCCAATGCCTTTGCAACAGGACGTTCTCCCAAACACGCGGCAGTCTGCGTAACCCAGGGCATATTAAATCTTCTGGACAGGGACGAATTAAAAGGCGTGATAGCGCACGAGCTTTCACATATAAAAAATAGAGATACCCTTATAATGACTGTGGCCGCGACAATCGCAGGCGCAATCACAATGATTGCCAACTGGGCAAGATGGGCCGCGATATTCGGGGGTAGAGGCGGCAGAGACAGGGACAACAACGCTATTGGCATGCTGGTCATGCTGATAGTGGCGCCAATAGCGGCCATGCTCATACAGCTCGCGATCTCAAGGTCCAGGGAATACGCTGCTGATAAAAGAGGCGCTTCTTTAGCGGGTACTCCCGCAGGGCTTTCGCGCGCGCTTCTTAAATTAGAAAAAGGCAATAGGGTTTATCCAATGAACGCGAACCAGGCAACCGCCCATTTATTCATAGTGAATCCATTGAGGGGCGATGCGCTCGCAGCGCTTTTCAGCACGCATCCGCCAATAAGAGAAAGGGTAAAAAGATTAGAGAATATGACAATTTCATAGGAGGCGCATATGACTGATTTCAGCCCCAGGTACGGACAGGACATAAGACAGATAAACGAAAAGGTTAAAGAGGCGAGTTTGTTTATTCAACAAATTACCCAGGAGCTATCTAAGGTGATAGTGGGCCAGCGTTATCTTGTGGAGAGGCTCCTGATCGCCCTCCTCGCGAATGGCCACATATTGATAGAAGGCGTGCCAGGCCTTGCCAAGACCCTGGCTGTAAAAACACTTTCCAGATGCATCGAGACAAAATTCCAGCGTATCCAGTTTACCCCTGATTTATTGCCCGCGGATTTAATAGGGACCCTTATCTATAATCCTAAAGACGGAAATTTCACAACCAAAAAAGGCCCTGTATTTTCAAACCTCATACTTGCCGATGAAATCAATAGGGCCCCTGCAAAGGTGCAGAGCGCGCTTTTAGAGGCCATGCAGGAAAGGCAGGTCACTATAGGGGACTCTACGTTTCCTCTCGAGGAACCCTTTCTTGTCCTGGCCACTCAGAATCCTATAGAGCAGGAAGGCACGTATCCTCTGCCTGAAGCCCAGGTTGACAGGTTTATGCTGAAGATAAAAATAGATTACCCGGATAAAAAAGAGGAAAAAGAGATAATGGAACGCATGGCAGGCCGCAATCCGAGCGAAGTGAAGGCAGTTGTTTCTCCCGCTGATATTTTAAAGGCCAGGGAGGTAGTTAACGAGATTTACATGGATGAAAAGATAAAGGATTATATAGTGAATATCGTTTATGCCACGCGTACGCCTGAGGCATATAAATTGGACATAAAGAATCTTATTGCCTACGGCGCGTCACCCAGGGCATCTATATACCTTAATATAGCCAGTAAGGCCCACGCGTTTATCCGGGGCCGTGGTTATGTGACCCCTGAAGACATAAAATCAGTAGGCATGGATATCTTAAGGCACCGCGTTATACTTACTTATGAGGCAGAGGCAGAAGAAATGACGAGCGAAGACATAGTAAAGAAGGTATTCGACGAAATAGAAGTCCCGTAAATCGCGTCTCATGATCCCCAGAGAAATCCTGAAGAAGGTCAGGCAGATTGAAATAAGGACCGGAAGGCTTGTGAACGATGTCTTTGCCGGAGAATACGAGTCTATCTTTAAAGGCAGGGGCATGGAGTTTCACGAGGTCCGCGAATACGTCCCGGGAGACGATATCCGGTCCATTGACTGGAACGTCACCGCGAGGACAGGCCATCCGTATGTAAAAAAATTCGTTGAGGAAAGAGAGCTTACAGTTATCATCATGGCTGACATTAGCGGCTCAGGCAATTTCGGCACCAGGAACAGGATGAAATCAGAGCTCATGGCGGAGATAGGCGCTGTGCTTTCATTCAGCGCCATAAAAAATAACGATAAAGTGGGGTTGCTGCTTTTTACAGACAAGGTGGAAAAATTTATCCCTCCGAAGAAAGGCAGGCCGCACGTACTGAGGGTAATAAGAGAGCTCCTTTATTATAAAGCCGGATCCAGGAAGACGTCTATCAATAGCGCCCTGGAATACCTGGGCAAGGTTTTAAAAAAACGCGCTGTAGTGTTTCTCCTTTCCGATTTTATGGACCAGAATTATGAAAAGCTCCTCAGGATCCTTAACAAGCGCCACGACATAATAGGCATATCCATATCTGACCCGAGAGAAAAAGACATTGTTGACATAGGCCTGGTGGAATTTGAGGACGCTGAGACAGGCGAGGTCGTGTTTGTGGATACAGGGGATGATAGATTAAAGAAAGGGCTTTCAGATAAAAGGGCCGCGCTTTTTGAAACTCGCAAAAAGTTATTCAGGTCCATGGGCCTTGACTCAGTGGACATATCCACTGATAAGCCGTACATAGAGCCGCTCATACTGTTCTTTAAGATGCGCGCCAAAAGATTCAGATGATGAGGATAGAAGTAAAGGTTATTGCCAGGGCCAGGAAAGAAGAAGTGGAAAAGATAGCTGAAAATAGCTACAGGGTGAAGGTGTCTGCGCCTCCGGAAAAAGGAAAGGCCAATAAAAGGGTTATTGAACTATTGGCAGAGGAATTTGGCGTAAAAAGGCAGCAGGTTAGGATTATATCAGGATCACTTTCCAGTAAAAAAATAATAGAGATAGACAATGGATGACATAAGGCCTTTAAAGGACATAGTGGATATAAAAGCGGGGTTTCCTGTTTTATTAGTAGCCATCCTTGTTATCATAGCGCTGATCATAGCGGTATTTATATATTTCAAAAAAAAGAAAAAACCGGAAGAGAAAATACCTACGGCTCTGAAACCCGCGGAGGATATCGCGAAAGACGCGTTAAAGGCTCTCAGGGCCATGAATCTCGTTGAAAAAGGCCTGATCAAGGAATACTACATAAGGCTTTCTGATATTATACGTTTGTATATAGAAAACAGGTACAGGATTTTCGCCATGGACAGGACCACCTGGGAGCTTTTCCAGGAGATGAAGTCCAGAGACATAAAGCGGCAGCACGCAGAAGAGATAAATAGTTTTCTCGAAGACTGCGATATGGTGAAATTCGCTAAATATAAACCTGGCGAAAAGGAAATAGAGGATATTTACAAAAAGGCGGAAGAGATTGTAGATTTAACAACCCCTAAGATCGTATCATGAGATTTGCCAGCCCATTATTTTTATTATTGCTGCCAATAATTCCATTACTAGTCTGGGATTATTTCAGGCGCTCCAGGTTACGCGAGGCAAGCATAATTTTTTCAGATGTCTCTATCCCAAAAAATATAAAGCCCGGGTTCAGGGTGAGATACAGGCATGTACCGATGATATTGAGGATGCTGGCGATTTTCATCTTTATCCTGGCGCTCGCCAGGCCCCAGGCAGGGCAGAAAGAAGAGGAGGTTATCACCCAGGGCATAGATATTATGCTGACACTTGATACATCAGGCAGTATGAAGGCAGAGGATTTCGCGCCTCAGAACAGGCTCGCAGCTGCTAAGGACGTCTTAAAGGAATTTATAAGATCCAGGCATGGCGACAGGATAGGAATGGTTGTTTTTTCAAGATACAGTTTTACCCAGTGCCCGCTCACGCTTGATTACGCTACGCTTCTGGAACTTCTGGATAAAGTGGATATAGGAATGATAGAAGACGGCACTGCCATAGGAACAGCGATCACTAACGCGGTAAACAGGCTAAGGGATTCAAACGTTAAAACCAGGATCATAATACTTTTGACAGACGGGATTAATAACGCCGGCAAGGTAGATCCCCTGACAGCAGCCAAGGCAGCCAAAGCCCTTGGTATAAGAATATATACCATAGGCGCAGGCAGACCAGGAGGCGCCATGTATCCTGTGGAAGACCCTATTTTCGGGAAAAGATACGTGCATATGGATACGGAAATAGACGAGGCGCTTCTTAAAGACATAGCCAGCGAAACAGGCGGGTTATATTTCAGGGCAAAGGATAAGCAGGGCCTTGAAGAGATATACAATACAATAGGTAAGCTCGAGAAAACAAAGATAGAGACCAAGGAGTACGCAAATTACACTGAGATAGCTCTATTTTTTATGCTGCCGGGATTTATATCGCTGTTACTGGAGATTATCCTGGCAGACACCCTGTTACAAAAAATCCCATAGGGAGGGATATGCACTGGGCCGCGCCTTTTTTTCTGAATTTTCTTATATTAATACCTCTCTTGGCCCTATTTTTTATATTTAGCGGCATGGCTAAGAAAAAAAAGACAGAGAGATTCGGAGACCCTGCGCTTATTGAAAAGCTTTCGTCTGCCAAAAGCCCGGCAAAGGAAAGGCTGAGAAACACCCTGATAGTCACTGCCTCAATTTTTTTAATCCTTAGCCTGGCAATGCCTCAGATAGGCGCGAGACTTACCATGACGAAACGCTACGGCGTGGACATACTCGCGGCTATTGATACGTCAATAAGCATGCTTGCCCGGGATATAAAACCGAACCGCCTTGAAAAGGCAAAAATGGAAATAAGCTCTCTCGTAGATAAGCTGAAGGGAGACAGGATTGGCATATTGACATTCGCGGGCGACAGCTTCATGCAATGCCCTCTCACGCTTGACTACAGCGCGGCAAAGATGTTTTTAAATATAATAGAGCCAGGCATGATGCCGAAACCCGGCACAGATATAGGGGGCGCGATCAGGAGGTCAGTAAAAGGGTTTACTAAAAAAGAAAGAAAACACAAGGTCCTTATACTTATTACTGACGGCGAAGATCATGGTTCTGACCCAGTAGAGGCAGCCAGCGAGGCTAAAAAAGAAGGGGTTATCATTTATGCGATAGGCATAGGCACGAAAAAAGGAGAGCCTATTCCTGTAACTGATGAATCAGGGAAGATAAGCGGTTATAAGAAAGATAAAGGGGGAGAAGTGGTCATGACCAGGCTTGATGAGGCAATCCTCCAAAAAATAGCGCTTATTACAGACGGGAAATATTACAACGCCACGCCGGGAGAATTTGAGCTGGACAGTATTTATGGGGAGATAAGCAAGATGGAGAAGAAAGAGCTTTCATCCAGGCTCTTTACGCAGTATGAAGACAGGTTTCAGTATTTTCTGGGCATTGCCTTAATACTATTGTGCGTTGAATTTATGATAGGGGATAAAAAGAAAAAATGAGGATATGGCTTTTACTTTTATTCTATGTTTGCTCTACCGGGTGGATATGGGGCGATTCGCTTGCCGCGAAAAATAAAGAGGCGGCCAGGCTTTATAAAGAGGGAAAGGTGAGCGAGGCGCTCTCCAAATGGCGCAGCGCCCAGATCGATAACCCCGATAACGATAAACTCCAGTACAATATAGGCAACGGCCTTCATCAGCAAAAGTTGTACGAAGACGCGTTTAAGGAATATGAAAAATCCCTGGGATCAAAAGATGATGAATTAAGGTCAAAGGCGTATTATAATATGGGGAATACGGATTACAGGATGAATAAGTTGCCTGAGGCGATAGAAGATTATAAAAAATGCCTGGAGATAGATCCAAAGGATGAAGACGCCAAATATAATATAGAGTTTATAGAGAAAAAACTGAAGGAACAGCAGAAAGACCAGAAACAAACAGAATCGCAGAAACCTGAAGAAAATAAAGAAGGCCAGGAAAAGAAGAGCGAGGCCCAGCAGGAAAAAGAACAGCAGGAGAAGCAGGGAGAAAATCAGGAAAACGGGGCAAAAGAAGAAAAGCCTTCCGGAGAGGGAGAGGAAAAGAAAGATGAGATGTCCAAAGAAGATGCCGTGAGATTACTGGACGCATTCAAGGATGATGAGAAAGATATACAGAAGGAATTGAGAAACCAGCCGGTAGAAGGCAGGTACAGGGTGGAGAAGGATTGGTAACTTTCACCCAAACAACTTTACACTTGAGACAATGTTTGTAGTGTCAAGTTGTTTGGAAATTATGATATGAAATATATTGTATCATTTCTGTTGCTATTATCGCTTGGCGCAATATGTTATGCGGATGATATATCCATATCCGCTGACGTGGATAAGAGGGAGCTTACGCTGGATGACCAGGTGACCCTCACTGTCACGGTGTCAGGCAGCGTATCTAATATCCCACAGCCTGAAATCCCGGAGATAAAGGGCTTTACCGCGTATTCATCAGGAAGGTCTCAGAACCTTTCTATTATAAACGGACAGGTTTCGAGCTCTGTTACATTTACCTATATATTAGTGCCCAATAATACAGGCGAATACACTATTGGGCCTTTCAGCATTAATTATAAAGGCAATACATATTCTGCCGATGCGGTAAATATAAAGGTATTGCCAAGAACCAGCCAGCCTCAGGCGCCTGTTCAACAGCAAAGCCAGCCATACGAGCCAGATACCCAAAATGCCCAGCCTCAGAGAGGTAAAGAGATTTTTATAGAGACATACGTGGATAAATTAAGGGCATATGTCAATGAACAGATAACGCTCACCTTCGCCCTTTATCAGGCAGTAAATCTGTTTGATAACCCTGTGTATAATGCGCCTTCTGCTACAGGTTTCTGGACAGAAGACATGCCTCCGCAGAAAAAATATTACAAGGTTGTAAACGGGGTCAAGTACCTGGTCACTGAGATCAAAACCGCTTTATTCGCCACAGGCCCCGGAGAATTCACGATAGGGCCTGCCAGGTTGGAGGCCACGCTTGAGGACATGGACAGATTTTTTTCGCAGAATACATTCGATGTATTTAGCCAGGACCCGTTTAGCATGTTCAAAAGAGGTAAACCCATAATCCTTGCTACAGACCCGATAAAAGCGGAGATAATACCGCTTCCGGAACAGAATAAACCCTTGGATTTTAAAGGCGACGTGGGAAGTTTTGACATATCAGCGAATATAGATAAGAATACGGCCGAAGAAAACCAGCCCGTGAGCCTTAAGATACAGATAAAAGGAAAAGGCAACATAAAGACAATATCCCCGCCTTCTATGCCCGATATCGAGGGCGTCAAATTATACGAATCAGGCAGTTCGGAGAATATTTCCAAGGAGAATTACGTAGTACAGGGAGAAAAGATATTTGAAAAAATGATCATACCTAAAAAACCAGGCAGTTTTACCATAGGCCCCATAGGGTACAGTTATTTTGACCCCGGGTTGAAGGATTATGTAAAAAAGACAGTCAATCCGGAGACCGTGGAGGTCTTAAAATCAAAAGAAGACGCTTCTGAAAAGCCTGTATCCACGCGAGACGAAAACTTGTATAAGGAAGAAGTCAGGCTTTTGAAAAATGACATAGCTTATATAAAAACATCTTCGGTAAAACTGGCCAGGAGAAATAATCTTCTGTACAGGGATAAGATATTTTTGCTTATAAACACACTTCCTCTTTTAGCGCTGGGGTTATTATATCTATACGATACGCATAGAAGAAGGCTTGAGACTGATTCTGGATACGCGAGGTCGCTCCGCGCGCGAGGCTCCGCATCCAGGAGGCTCAGGTCCGCGAAAGCCATGATAAGTAAAAACATGGTAAAGGAATTCTACACAGAGATACATAAGGCAGTGATAGAATACGTGGCTGATAAGCTAAATATACCACACCCTTCCATTACCAAGGATTTGCTGGAAGAAAAGCTGAGAGGGAGAGGAATCGAAGAGGATGTCATATTAAAGGTAAAGGCGTTGTTTGACGAGTGCGATATGGCCAGGTTCGCATCAGCTGGTTTTACAAAAGAAGACATGCTTAAAACCCTTAACGAGGCAGAATACATAATAGCGGGGCTCCAGAGGCGTATATGAGAAAAATTTTTATAGCGTATTTTTTTATATCTTTTCTAACCGGCGGCATATCCTCCGCCATGGATAATCCCGAAGGGCTTTATCAAAAAGGAAACTCAAGTTACGAAAATAAAGACTACGAAGGAGCCGTTTCTTTCTATGAAGAGCTCGTAAATATAGACCGGGTCAGCCCGGAGGTTTTTTACAACCTGGGCAATACTTATTTTAAACTGAAGAAAACCGGAAAGGCCATCCTGAATTATGAAAGGGCGCTGAGGCTTGCGCCCAGGGACAGGGACGCGAGGTTAAACCTGAAACTTGCCAGGTCAATGACAGCTGACAAGATAAACGCGCCCGAAAGAGGTTTTATACTTGACGCAATGCTATTCCTGTACGACAGGATGACCTTAAACGAACTTACAGCAATGTGCTCCGCCTTTTATCTCGCCATAATTTTATTTTTAATTTTTTCTATAAATTTTGTTGCCAAAAAGAAAATCATGTATTATATTGCTGGGACGTTCGGATTAACGCTGTGCCTCTCTCTTTTATTTTTATCCGCAAAAATAAGGGATGAAAATTTTACAAAGTCAGGTATTATTATAACTGAAAAAATAGACTCCAGAAGCGGGCCCAGAGAGGATTATCTTTTGCAGTTTACCCTCCACGAGGGTACAAAGGTCAATATAATAAAAGAGGCCCAGGGCTGGTATGAAATTGACCTTTCAAGGGATCTGAAAGGCTGGATTCCCAAATCCAGCGTCGATATCATCTGACCACTACATATAGGTGCCGTCGGTGATTTAATATCAATATATGGTGTTTTTTTAGCTTGACAACTTGTTTTCAAGTGATATACTTATTTTTGTAATTTTGTTAAATGAAAAAAGACCGGCCTTGTAAAATTCGGAGGAAAGAGATGGAGTTAAAGACAGCTGTTGAAAAAAAGTTGAACATCTCGGAAAATTGCCTTAAGGTGCTGGAAAAAAGGTACCTTATGAAGGATAAAGATGGCAGGGTAATCGAGACCCCTGAAAAGATGTTTAAGAGGGTGAGCCGTTATATTGCCAGGGCTGACAAATTATACGGCGCGAGCGAAATAGATGTAAAAGAGACAGAAAATAAATTTTACGAGGCAATGGCGAATTTTGAGTTCATGCCAAATAGCCCCACGCTTATGAACGCTGGAAAAGACCTGGGCCAGCTATCAGCTTGTTTTGTGCTTCCAGTAGGCGACTCCATGGAGTCTATTTTTGACGCGATAAAAAATACAGCCATGATCCACAAAAGCGGAGGGGGGACAGGATTTAGTTTTTCGAGGCTCAGGCCTAAAAATAGCGTTGTGCGCTCTACAGGTGGAGTTTCAAGCGGCCCGGTTTCTTTTATGAAGGTATTCAACGCCGCGACCCAGGCTGTGAAACAAGGCGGCACAAGACGCGGCGCGAATATGGGAATACTTCGCGTGGACCATCCTGATATCCTGGAATTTATAAGATGCAAGGAGAGCGACAAGGAGATAACAAATTTCAATATTTCCATAGCTGTCACAGAAGATTTCATGAATAAGGTCATAGCTGACGAGGAATATTCCCTGATAGACCCGCATAATAAAAAGGAAGTCAAAAGATTAAAGGCCAAAGAGGTTTTTGACCTGATAGTGGAATTATCCTGGAAAAACGGGGAGCCGGGAATCGTTTTTATAGACAGGATAAATAAAGATAACCCTACGCCTGAACTGGGAGAGATTGAAAGCACTAACCCATGCGGAGAACAGCCTCTTTTGCCTTATGAAAGCTGTAACCTCGGGTCTATAAATCTGGCTAAGACAGTATGCGCTAACGGCAAGAAACAGGTTGACTGGGATAAATTAAGGGAACTTGCGCATACGGGCGTTCATTTTCTTGACAACGTAATAGACATGAATAAATTTCCACTGGAGGAAATAGAAAAAATGACCAGGGCCAACAGGAAGATAGGCCTTGGAGTGATGGGCTGGGCAGACATGCTTATAAAGCTGGAGATACCTTATAATAGCGAGGAGGCGGTCCAGCTGGGCGAAAAGATAATGAAATTTATGTGCGATGAGGCAAGGATTAAATCAACAGAACTCGCTAAGAAAAGAAAATCCTTCCCGTCTTTTAAGCAGAGCGTGTTCTCAAAGGATGGGGTCAAGGAATTACGAAACGCCACGCTCACTACCATAGCGCCTACAGGCACGATCTCTATTATCTCCAATACCTCGAGCGGCATAGAGCCTTTGTTCGCATTGTCTTATTACAGGAACGTGATGGATAACGACAAACTCATCGAGGTAAATTCTCTATTTGAAGAAGTAGCCAAACTCGAAGGGTTCTACTCAAGAAAACTTATGGAAGAGATCGCGGCGAAAGGGTCTATTAAAGACATAGAAGAGGTGCCTGAAAAGTATAAAAGGATTTTTGTCACATCTCACGATATAGCCCCTTTATGGCACATAAGGATGCAGGCGGTTTTTCAGAAATATACTGATAACGCCGTATCCAAGACAGTGAATTTTCCGCATGACGCCGCTAAAGACGACGTGAGAGAGGTCTATATGCTGGCCTTTAAGCTTGGATGCAAAGGCGTAACCATTTACAGGGATAAATCCAGGGAGGAACAGGTGCTGAATATCAATTCCAATGACACGAAAAATAATGTAGTGGAGGGTTTGAAACCCTCCACTACAGAGGTTGGGGACAAGAAAAGCGTTGCGCCCAGGCCCAGGCCTGTTGTGACAAACGGCACAACCACAAAGGTAGCCACAGGGTGCGGAAATCTTTACATCACTATAAACGTGGACGATAAAAATCTTCCTTTCGAGGTTTTTATCCAGATGGGTAAGGCCGGAGGATGCGCCGCAAGCCAGCTCGAAGCAATAGGAAGGTTGGTATCGCTGGCGCTCCGCTCAGGCGTGGAAAATAATAAAATAATAGAACAATTAAGAGGCATACGATGCCCGTCTCCTTCCTGGGAAAAAAGCGGAAGGATATTTTCATGCTCTGACGCGATCTCAAGGGTCCTGGAACTCAGGCTTGGCAACGGAAAGATGCATCATCAGGAAGAGGCGCTTGAAAAACACTCTCCCCATACTATGATAGAAGATAAGCTCGGCACAGTGGTGGGTGTGTGCCCTGACTGCGGGGCTGCCTTAAGGCACGAAGAAGGCTGCGTGGTATGCCGTTCCTGCGGATATTCCAAATGTTAAAACCTGATTCATGGATCAAGAAAATGGCTTTGGAATACGAAATGATAAAGCCGTTTGAACCTGATCAGGTAAAGAAAAACAATATCTCTTACGGCCTTTCCAGCTACGGTTACGATATAAGGATCGCCGATCAATTTAAGATTTTTCAAGGATCCTGTAAAGATACAGCTGACCCTAAGAATATAAAGCCGGATTTATTTGAAGATTTTAAAGGGCCTGTCTGTATAATCCCTCCGAATTCCTTTATCCTCGCCATGTCCCTGGAATATTTTAAAATGCCTTCAAATGTGCTCGCGCTCTGCACTGGAAAAAGCACCTACGCCAGGATAGGCGTGATAGTAAATGTCACCCCGCTTGAACCTTCATGGGAAGGATATCTCACCATAGCCATCAGCAATACCTCCAGCTCTTCTGCCAAACTCTACGCAAACGAGGGTATTGCCCAGGTGGTATTCTTTGAATCAAGCGAACAGTGCGATATCACCTATGCTGACCGCAAAGGCAAGTACCAATCCCAAAAATCCATAACCCTCCCTAAATAAGCATATCCCAAACAACTTGACACTTGTGACATTGTTTGAAGTGTAAAGTTGTTCGGGGTCTTGACAATAGACATTTATATGGTATACTAATTATAGAGTTTATAAAAGAATTAATAGTATTTTTGAGGAGATTTGGCCATGGGCCTCAAACATAAAAGCCAGGCAAAATCCCTGGCATTTTTATTTGGTATACTATACGATACTCGGGCATTGCCTCTTATTGAATAGGGCCTCTCTCCCATGGCGGGGCACGAAACCTATAACACATAAAGAGACATGCCCGGGTTTTTTATGAGTGGAAGCATAATGAAAAAGAGAAAATAAATGATTAGACTCCAAGATAAAATCCATATCAAGTTAATATCAATTATTTTAACCCAGGCATTTCTGATTACGGGCATAGCCTATCCACAACCTGTTAATAAACAATATAGCTTATATATATCTGCCAAAAGTCTTAGAGTACCTATGATGGGGTCCAATGCCGATGCTGACAATGGGCAGGAAGGCTCAACAGTTCACAAGGCCAGTCGTTTAACTAGAATGAGCACCCTGCCAGGCAGGCTGATCCATAGTTTAAAAACTATTGCAGCGTTGTCCTTAGAATTTGTAAACAAACCAGTAATCTATGATATAGGCATAGGATGGTTCGGCAGGTCAGGTCCGATCGTAACCATAGAGCTGTCAGATGCATTGAGCGGTAAAGCAAAAGTAATCGGTATAGATAGCCAAATCCCCTATTTTGCCGTTCACACAGATAAAGGAACAATTTTATTCAGCGCGCAGAATGAGATAATCTCGATTCAGGATCCTCAGGATGGTTATTATTTCGAGCCTGGGGATACTTTATCCGAAGGCGAGAAACGTCCCTATATTAAATTGGCGCAAAGATTGAGAAAAGAAGCAGAAGAAAGTGGAAGCAATAAGGAGTATAGTGATCCCGCAGGAAATAAGATTGTTTTTAACCCCATACATAATTACGAAAAGGAAAACCTGTCTTTTATTAAAGGGGATTTGTTTGAGCTGGATAAAATAGCTGGCTGGAAGGAAATTCCAAAAGCTCATATAGTGCGCATAGCGAATTTATTAATACCTTATTTTCAGCCTGGAGACATAACGCCGGGCCTTAGATCATTGCTTCCTATGGTACATGATAATGGTTATGTGCTTGTCGGATATTCACACCAGTCAGGTAAGCAGGAGGAAGAATATCTTGTTTATAGAAAAAGAGGGAATAAATTCAAATTAGAGAGCTACATGTTTTCTATAAACGGCGCAGATGCAGCTGTTGGAATCAGCGCAGGCAAGTTTAAATCTCCGGCAAAGGAGATTTATCCGAATTTGCTGAGAGAATATGCTATAAGAGACTGGCCTGAACAGAGACAGGAACTATATAAAAGTTTTGTTGACTCTGGAGCGCAGCCTTATTATAAGCGATATGGTTCCGATTCAGATGGCATGCGCAAGGCAAATGAAGAATTTGATAAAACCGCAGAATCTTATGCTCAAGAGATAGCGGTCTTTTTAGCAAAAAGTTTAACAGAACAGGGTATTTTCTCTAGGCCGTTAGGCAGCATGGTAGAAGTAAGAATAAGCCGCCCTGCAATATGGAGAGAACTCTTATCTAAACCTATGGCCACAAGATTTATGGGATATATCGAAACCTTTTATTTGGACAAAGGCATACCTAGTGAAGTAATAGGAGACAGTAACGCGGCTATGGCAGATAGGAATGATATAGTGGAAATGCCGGCCGCCGATATGACGGCAAGAAGCTCAATGTGAAAAGGCGGTATATGTCAAATTGTCAAAAAATTAAAATCCCAACTAAAATAATTTCCCTGATATCAGCCCAGGTATTCCTGCTTGCAAGCTTGGTCTATCCGGCCGCTGATAATAAACAATATAGCTTATGCATAACTGGTAAAGCCAATCTTAGGAACCCGCTTGATTCTTCCAGAGTAAAAGAAACTTTAGATAACCTGTCTCCTTCCGCCATAAGAAATATTAAAGCTACTGGCTTGCTAACGTTTCTGGAAGAACTATTGGATCCTCCCGAGACTAAAGACCAGATAGAGGATTATTTAGGTTATCTTATTGGGGAAAAAGATAAACCTGAAATATCTCTGGTAGGTAATTTTTTTATAAAAAATAAGATACCCAAAGATGACCAGATAGGTATTTTGTACACAGCATTGGGCATATTAGATGCGCAGAGTGAATTCGCATCAGATGGAGTAGCAGTTAAAAACGGATCCGGAGATGAGATAGAAACCGGGCAACCTGGTTCAGGCGCGGGCCTGATAGTTTCATATATGGAACAAAATCCAGGTTGTTATATAGGTTTTGGGGACATGAAACTGATAGGCGGCTTTAATAAGGCATTTACCCCAGGGCTTGTAGATAAATTAATCCCTTTAATGATTGAAGCTGCTGATAAGGCGCTGATGCGGTATGGCGGAAGGGCAGCCAGGATAGGGGGGGGATGAGATAGGCATAGCGCTTCCTGCTGGTTTGGATTGGGAAAAGGTTAATGCTATAAGATTAGAGCTCCAGTCGCGCCTTGCGGGGTTAACAGCTGGAAGGTATGGATTTGTTAAGATTATAAATGCAGAAAAACCTTATATTAATGAAGATGGTGTTACAGATATATATCAGGATAGTGATGGATTTTTCCTTGTATTTGATAAGAGTAAAGGCATGGACGCCCATATTAAAACAGAAGGAGAAGTCATTGATATACCAAGTCCCAGGGCAAGCTTTGGGATAGTGAGGGCATCTGGTGATTATGATATCAGTATAAGGCATGCAGAATATGTGAAAGATGTCGCTAGAAAGAAGAAAGGTTTGGACGGCGCTACTTCTGAAATGCTGGGAGAGCTTGATAAATTTGATGAAGCAATAGAAAACCCGTCCATACCTAAATTGTCAAGAGCGGAACGCGAAAAAATAATCGCTAAATATAGATCAGCAGGCATTGGTTTAGAAGACCAGTATATCGAAGAATATTATCCTATAGTTAAAAGGGAATATCTATTTTCCATCATCCGGAAGATGAAATCCGCAGGCATAGGGACCACAGTTTTAGTGCGGGGCCCTCCCGATAATATTTATGCGGTTACTAAAACAGCGGATAGCAGTATAAGACTTATTAAGTTAGAATTTATATATAATCCTCAGGGAGAATTCAGGGCAGAAGTAGAAAAGGCTGTTGAGAAAAAAGACTTTACAAGGGATAAATTAAGGCAGAGATGGCCTGATAGCGAGTGGTATGGTTTTAAAGTTATAAATGACTTAGCCAGCGGGGTATCTGACCACGGGAAAGGGAACAGAATCATACTTGCTGAAATAAAAGCGCTCAATAATATATTTATGGATGAGGAATCAACAGGACCAGATCTTCGAGTCCTGGCTGATAAAATAGCCGGAGAGATTGAAAAAGCTGTTAGATCAGAGATAGAAGCAGGTGTCAAAGTTATTTTGGGAGCTGTTAAAATTAATGGAAAAGAAAAAGAGGCGATAGATATTGTTGATGGTTTGACAAAAACAGCTGAAAATGCTTCAGGGAATATAGTAAATGTATATGACAAAGAGGAAAGCGGAAGACGTGGATTTGAGACAAAGAGCGCGCGTTTCAGGGAACTAGAACGCAAAAAATTCCAACCCATTTTGGAAAACGCCTATAAAGAATGGGGATTATCTCATCCTTTAAAAGGCGTTACGCCTCTTAAAGGTGTTGAGGGAAAGGTTTGCGTTATAGGCGATATTAGAGGCAACCCGAGTTTATTCAGGGAAATATTGGAAGGCCTTAGCCTGATTAAAAAAGGCGCGGATGAGAATGGTTTAGAAGATGAGTGGATAGCGAAAGAAGGAACAAATGTTGTTCAAATAGGGAATAGCGTATCCCAAAACATGGGGGTGTATGAGTATTTAGTTTATATTAATGAGGAAGCAGAAAAAAAATATGGCAGGGTGATAAGAGTTTTTGGCAGCAATAAGTTTTCATATTGTCTGAGACATACTGATGGGAAATGGCTGCGGGTATTAATGGAAAAAGGAACAAGGGGGATTGAAGGACAGGAAGAACCATATAGCGGAGATGAATTAGAAGGATTGATACGCGGGTCTATAAAAGGGGCTATCGTGTTTGAGAGTGATAATGTCCGGGCTGTGTATCCTTTGAATGCTAATGAAGATGGGGCTGTATATAAGTGGCTGACCAAATTACCTGCTGAAGTACAAGATACTGATGTATCAGACTCTGTGGCAGAGATATCTGTAAATTTATTGAAACCTGAGCAACCAGGCGGAGAATATAGGCCTCCAATAACAGAAAATGCGCATGGAATATTCCACGCGTTGGGTAATATCTCTGGCGCTGATGAATGGCCAGAAGGGTTTGTGGTGTTGAATTTAGGTTCCGGAACTAATCCTATCATCGGAGGCAAGTTTATTAATATTGACGACGCAGATTGTTCAGGATATGGAGGCAGATTTTTTAAAGCAAATTATTTAAAGAGAGGGCTTATAGATGGGCTTAGGGGTAAAGGGGAATTGGAGCAAAACGAAAATGTCAGAGCAGTATTTTTGCATAATACATGGTTCTTTGTTCCTTCTTCCAGCGAAGGCACGAAAATAAAATATTTTTCTGCGATCTGGAACGATGTTGTGCCGGATGGAGGAGATTTTGTTTTTGTAGATTATATGGCTCCGGGCAGGCTTGAACCAGCCAAGAATCAGGAAATAGTTTTAGGAGTAGAAAAACTTATTAAGGGTTTCGCTGGAGACAATATAGAAAAAATAACAAGGATAAGAGATGCTAAGACAGGTTATATCATCGGCCTGGCTGTCAGGAAAAAAGGCCAGGGCGTTGCAGGACAGATGCCTTCTCGTGAGCAAGCCGATATTCAACATAACTTATAACCCACCTTTGCAGCAAATTTTCCCTTTGATTTTTCCAGCCAAGTATTGT
>JAUYDX010000086.1 GCA_030691625.1 Candidatus Omnitrophota bacterium
TATAAGGCATACCTAATAAATGTAATTCGGTTGCTTTTTGGGATAGTTTCTGGTATAAATGAGGGTGTTTAACAGGGAGTATTTTAATATGGGCCAGGATCTCAGCAATGTTTCGAATTTGTTGTGTCCAGGCCCACCACGTGGAAAAAGGAGGGTATCTTTATGGCAAAGTTTCTAATGCTCGGGAAGTACTCGAGCGAGGCAGTGAAAGGCATAAGCGGAGATCGCACAAAGAAAGTAGTCGGCGCTATTGAGAAGGCAGGCGGCAAGGTTGATTCCATGTATGCGTTATTGGGGGCATATGACCTGGTTTTTATAGTTGATTTTCCAGGCATGAAAGATGTGATAAAGGCCTCAATAGCGATTACCAGAGCTACGGATATCGGGTTCAGCACCCTGCCCGCAATCACAGTGGAAGAATTTGACAAAATAACAGCATAATCGCTACAGAGGCGTAACAGTAAATGAATAGGAATCCGAAAAATAAACAGAAGAAAACCGCCCATGCGGGGGCCATGCATGGAGACGCGATGTATAAATATAAGCTCCTGTCTTATTTCATGGACAATATCCCCGATGTTATTTATTTCAAGGACAGGAAAGGGAAGCTGGTCCTGGTGAACCAGGCCCACGCGAAGGGCCTGGGCATGAAACCCGGGGATGTTGTCGGAAAAACAGATTTTGATTTTTTTCCTAAGAACAGGGCCCAGAGGATGGCTAAAGACGACATGTGCGTCATAAAGACCGGGAAACCCATGATCGATAAGATAGAGAGGGCTACGCGGCCGGACGGCATAGATAATTATGTCTCTACAACTAAGATACCCGTGCGCGATAAAATAGGAAAAATTGTAGGGCTGGTGGGCATTACCAGGGACATCACCAGGCGCATGCAGTTCGAGTATCTAGAAAAGGAAAAGGCGCGCGTTGAAAAAAAATTAGAGATGCTCGAGGCCCTGAATAAGGTAAAATCCAATTTTATCTCTACGGTTTCGCACGAACTGAGGACCCCTCTGGCGATAGTGAAGCAATTGACCGCGCTTATCTTTGACGAGACCGCAGGGCCGATCAACGATAAACAGAGAGAGATAATTAAAAAGGTAGAAAATAACACAGAACGCCTGAAAAAACTGATAGACGATTTGCTTGATATGTCCAGGATAGAGCGGGACAAGCTCGAACTGCGTTATTCCCTGGTGAACCTTAACGACCTCCTGAAAGATTCAGCGGATTTCTATAAAACTCTGGCGGAGGAAAAGAGGATAGATTTAAGCTATCATTTGCCCGCGAAGGACGTAAATCTTTTTATTGACGCGGACAGGATAAATCAGGCCGTCGCGAATTTTATTAATAACGCTATAAAATTTACCGAGGAAGGCGGGAAGATTTCCGTGGAAGTCAAGGTTTTGGAAACAAAGGTCAGGGTGGGAGTGATAGATACAGGCATCGGTATCGCTAAATCAGACCTGCCGCAGCTTTTTAACAGGTTCGTGCAGGTTTCTAATACAGGCGGGGCTGGGAGTAAAGGCGTGGGGCTGGGGCTTTCTATAGTAAAAGAGCTTATAAAAAGGCACGGAGGCGAGGCCTGGATAGAATCTAAATTGGGCATAGGGAGCAAATTTTACTTTACCCTGCCCCGTTTTTACAGGCCTGACGCGTTAGATAAGGACGTCAAGGACAAGATAGGCAGTTTCTTAAATAAAGGCATATCCCTCCAGTTTATCAATCTGATAATAGTCAATTATAAAGAATTTAGAGGAAGGATCAAGATAGGCCCGGCGGAACTGTTTGAGGATTTAAAACGTATCCTGGATACGACATTCAGGGGAATATGCAGGGATAGATTTAAAGACCTGCCCGTGATTTTGACAGACGTGAAGAACGGAAAATGCAGTGTTATTCTTCCCAGGATGAGAGAGGCCGAGAACGCCAGAGTAGTCCGTTTGTTTAAAGATAAAATAAAAAGTTATTTTATGAGCCAAAAGGTTGAATCAGCATTCGTCAACATCGGGGTCTCGACATGCCCGTCGGATGCCTGCCTGCCCGCGGCCAAGCGGTTTTCCGCCAGGTTTTCCGTCAAAGAAGTGTATGTTGGCTTAGAAATGAGGCGGTTTAAAAGAGTCCTTTATAAGGTAAAGGTTAAAATATTTCTCCCTGAAAATAAAACAGAAACACAGCAGACCGTGGATATATCCGAAGGCGGGCTTTGTTTTATAACTAAGAAGCTTTTAAAGACAGATTCTCGGATCAGTATCAGGCTGGAGTTCGATAAGACCAGGGACCCTGTCATCCATACTGACGGCCGCGTGGCCTGGATAAAAAAGGTGGAATTATTATCCGGAGAATCCCTTAACAGGTACAAGGTAGGAGTAGAGTTTATAAATCTGAAAAGTAAACACAGGAAAATTATCCTCAAAAAAATAAAACCTTAAACCCGGAGATAAAACATGACGGAAAAGAAAAACGATAAAAAAAAGATCCTGGTTATTGAAGACGAAAAAGACATGTCGTACGCTGTAACCCTTCAGCTGGAGGCCAAGGGCTACGAAGTTATTACTGCCTTTGATGGCATGGAAGGCTTAGATAAGGCGCGGATGAAAAAGC
>JAUYDX010000070.1 GCA_030691625.1 Candidatus Omnitrophota bacterium
AAGTAGAGGTGGAGACGCCGTTCGGAGAACCGTCAGATAAATTTATTATCGGTAGTCTTAGCGGAGTAGAAGTGGCATTTCTTGCGCGGCACAAAAGAGGGCATACTATCCTGCCCACGGAGCTCAATTACAGGGCAAATATATACGCGATGAAAAAACTGGGAGTCGAACAATTAATATCGATTTCAGCTGTCGGGAGTTTTAAAAAGGAATTGAAGCCGCTGGACATAGTGCTCCCTGACCAGTTTGTGGATAAGACCAATCAGGCTCGCAAAACCACATTTTTCGGGCAGGGTATAGTCGCCCACGTGAGCTTTTCAGAACCTGTGTGCGCGGATTTAAGAAAAATAATTTATGATACAGGCAAAAAACTCGGCATTACGATGCGCGATAAAGGCACGTATCTGAATATGGAAGGCCCGGCATTTTCCACCAGGGCAGAATCGCTTTTACATAAAAGCTGGGGAATGGATATTATCGGCATGACCAATATGCCTGAGGCGAGGCTCGCGAGGGAAGCGGAAATGTGTTTTGCGGCAATCGCGCTTGTAACTGACTATGACTGCTGGCTCGAAGAGGAAGTTAATATAGAGATGGTTATAGGGAATCTGCTCAAAAATGTGGACACAGCGAAAAAATTGATCAAGGAAGTAGTTCCGCAGCTGAAAAGCGATAGAAAATGCGCTTGCCGGGAAGCGCTTAAATATGCTATAGTCACTGACAAAAAACTGATACCGGAAAATACGAAATCAAAGCTGGATATAATCATAGGCAAATATCTTTAAGAACCTGTCCCGTGAACCTGTCCCGTTCGCGAACCTGTCCCGTTCGCCGATCGGGATTTTTGTCCTGTTCGCCGATCGGGATATTTATCCCGATCGGCGAACGGGACAGGTTAGACAACGCAGCGGGACAGATAGGTCAAGCTATGGAATACAAAAATACTTTAAATCTGCCGAAAACTGATTTTCCGATGAAAGGCAATCTGCCTGATAAAGAGCCGCTTATTCTAAAGAAGTGGGAAGAGGAGAGGCTCTATGAATTGATCAGGGAAAAGAAAAAGCCCGGGCCTAAATACATACTCCACGACGGACCGCCCTACGCGAACGGCAATATCCACATAGGCCACGCCCTGAATAAGACGCTGAAAGATATAGTGGTGAAATTCAAGACCATGCGAGGGTTTGACGCGCCTTACGTGCCTGGCTGGGACTGCCACGGCATGCCCATAGAGCACCAGCTCTTTAAGGAAATGCATAAGACCAAGCACGACGTGGACCAGGTGAAATTCAGAAAAATGGCGCATGAGTTCGCGATGAAATTCGTAGGCATCCAGAGAGGCGAATTCGAGAGGCTCGGAGTTTTTGGAGACTGGGACAATCCATACCTTACCTTAAAACCCGAATATGAAAAGGCAGTAGCGGCGAGCTTTAATAAACTGGCAAAAGACGGATTTATCTACCGAGGGCTTAAACCCATAAACTGGTGCGCTAAGTGCGAAACCGCCCTCGCAGAGGCAGAGGTGGAATACGAAGACCATGTTTCTCCGTCAGTATATGTAAAGTTTCCTGCAAAGACCATGTCCAGCTTCGCAAGTTGCCCGTCTGGGCAACTTGCGAAGTTGGACATTTTGGTGTGGACTACCACGCCGTGGACGCTGGTGTCAAACGTCGCGATAGCTGTGCACCCTGACCTTAAATATGTGTTTGTAAAGACTGACAGCTTTGGTGCCCTGATACTGGCTGAAGATTTGCTTGAAGGTGTTTTGAAAAAACTTGGCGTAACCGGCCAGGTTACAAAAACTGTAAAAGGGAGAGATCTGGAAGGCATGATAGCCAGCCATCCGTTTTTAAACCGCGAGTCAAAGGTGGTACTGGCTGATTACGTCTCAAATCAGGACGGCACAGGCTGTGTGCATATAGCGCCCGGCCACGGCCAGGAGGATTACGAGGTGGGCCTTAAATATAACCTGCCTGTAATAATGCCGGTGGATGAAAAAGGCAGGTTTAAAAAAATAGATTCCTTTGAGGTGCCTGATCCCATTGTCGGGAAAAACATATCCGAGGCAAATGACATTGTCCTTAAGATCCTCTCTGATAAAAAAGCGCTTTTATTGTCGGAAAACACGTCCCATTCATATCCTTACTGCTGGAGGTGCCATTCTCCGCTTCTATTCCGCGCCACAAAGCAGTGGTTCATGAGTGTGGATAAAAATTCCCTCAGGCAAAAAACGATAGAAGAGATAAAAAATGTAAAATGGGTGCCTGAAGCGGGCGAGAAACGCATATCCAGCATGATAGAGCTCAGGCCTGACTGGTGCCTGTCCAGGCAGCGCTACTGGGGCGTGCCTGTGCCTGTTTTATACTGCGATTCCTGTAATTCTGAGATCATAGACGACAGAGTGATGAAGAAGATAGAAGACACATTCGGCAGGGACGGCTCTGATTCCTGGTTTGTGAAAAGCGCTGAAGAATTCCTTCCCGAAGGATTTAAATGCAAGTGCGGCTCGAAAAAATTTAAAAAGGAAACAGATATACTGGATGTCTGGTTCGAGTCAGGCGCGAGCCACCAGGGGGTGCTCAGGATAAATAAAGCCCTGGGGTTCCCGGCAGACCTTTATCTGGAAGGGAGCGACCAGCACAGGGGCTGGTTCCAGACGTCCATGCTTATAGGTATGGGCGTTGAGAAAAAGTCCCCTTTTAAAAACGCGCTGACGCATGGTTTTGTGATGGACGGAGAAGGCAAAAAGATGTCGAAGTCTGCGGGTAATGTGGTTAGCCCGCAGGAGGTTATCTCCAAAAAAGGCGCTGACGTCCTGAGGCTCTGGGCCAGCTCGTCGTCTTATTTTGACGACGTGAGGATCTCCGAGGAGATTTTAGACCGCACAGTGGAGGCGTACCGCAAGTTCAGGAACACAGCGAAGTATCTCCTGGGTAATCTCTATGACTTTGACCCGAAAAAAGACTCAGTCCTGAATAAAGACCTGCTGGAAATTGACAGATGGGCTCTTTCCAGGCTGAATTCTGTTTTAAAGTCCGTGACAGATTCATTTGAGGGTTTCATGTTCCACGAGGCAGCGGCTAGCACGTATAAATTCTGCATAATAGATATGTCTAATTTTTATCTTGATATTTTGAAGGATAGGCTGTATACTTTTGGAGCTGGATCTCGGGCAAGACGGTCAGGCCAGACAGCGCTTTATAAAATATTGAGCGTTCTGACAAGGCAGATGGCGCCCATAACGCCTTTTACCAGCGAAGAGATATGGGGGTATTTCAATAAAACCGGCTCAGTGCACCTGGCAGATTGGCCTGAGGTGGAAGAAGAGCTGATCGACCCGGAGCTCGAAATCAGGTGGCAGAAGCTCATAGACCTGAGAGAGGCAGTGTTAAAAGCCCTCGAGGAAAAAAGGACGGCTAAATTAATAGGCAGTCCGCTGGAGGCCAGGGTCGCGCTGACAGTAGCCACAAAAGAAGAATACGAATTCTTAAATAGTTATCTGGCAGATCTGCGTTATATATTCATAGTTTCGCAGGTAGATATTATAAAAGGAGATAAATCAGGGATCCAGGTCGCAAAGGCAGGCGGAGAAAAATGCGTCCGCTGTTGGAACTGGAGCGAGACAACCGGGAAAAACAAAGACCATCCAACACTTTGCGAAAGATGCGCCGGTGTTGTAACGGAGGGCATAAAATAATGATCAGGTCAGAATCCGCAAAATACAAAAAACTTTTGATGGAAATAAGAGAAGGCATAGCGGGCGATATAGACCACATAGCCAAAGAAAACCTTAAGTCCCAGAAGGAGTCTTCAGGCGACCTTTCAGGATACAGCTATCATATGGCGGACATGGCGAGCGACAGCTATGACAGGGAACTGAGCCTGAATATCGCGGGCGGAGAGCAGGAGATCGTATACGATATTGACGAGGCGTTGAAGCGCATAAAAGAGGGTAAATTCGGGCTGTGCATTACATGCGGCAAGAGTATACCCAAAAAACGCCTTAACGCTGTTCCTTATGCCAAATACTGCATACAGTGCAAATCAAAAGAGGAAAAAAATAAGCAGTCTTCTTAGCGTCTTTTCTATTTTTTTAATCCTCCTGATAGATCAGGCCTCAAAGTTCCTGATCTCCTCTAGTTTATCCCAGGGCCAGTCCATACCTATAATAAAGGGCGTCCTGCACATAACGTTTGTGAAGAATACAGGCGCGGCGTTCGGGCTTTTAAAAAACAGCACATATTTTTTCATACTGGTCTCAGTGGCGGCAGTGGTCGTTATAGGAGCCATTCTTATAAGGTCGCTAAAGTCCGGCAAATTCCTGCAAAACCCGCTTTTTAATTTTAGCCTGATACTTATTATATCAGGCGCCATAGGCAATTTAATAGACAGGGTCAGGTTTTTGTATGTCATTGATTTCATTGACTTTAGGATATGGCCAGTTTTCAATGTGGCAGATTCAGCCATTACAATAGGTACTGTATTATTAATCTTTTCCCTTAGCAAAAAACCGCCTCAACCAAACCGCCTCAACCTACGAGGTAACCTACGAGGTTGAGGCGGTGATTAGAGAGGGATTTGACAGAATTAAAAACATATGATATAATTTAGGTATAAAAGGAAGGGATATTTTTTTTATTTTTAAAGTAAATAGTTTTATAAAGTATTCACCAAAGAGGTTGACATGCGGGAACTCCTATTTAAAAACATAACCTCCGAAAACAAAAAGAGAAGGGATCTCTTTGTGTCTGAGACATTTGAGAAGAACGGAGTTACTACCACAACCCAGAGGCGCTCTACCTATATATTAGGCAGCCGCAGTAAATTCAATACGCCGGAAGAGCTGGCTGAATGGAAAAAAACTGTGGAGCCCGAGGCGAACAAGAGGCACGTATTTGTCGTTAAGAAACGCGACACAAAGCTCCATAAGGATATATTTATATGCGACGTGGTGGGCAGGTTTTACGCGGTGTCAGGCTGTGACATCTATTCAATAGTTTTCAAGCATTCTTTCGAGATAGATTTTCTATATACACATACTACATAGGTAGAGGGCGGTTTAAAACCGTCCCCTACCTCGCTAACCCCGGTTTTTTGAAATCCAAAACTCCGGGGTTTTTATTATCCCGCATCTCGCTCTCGCTCCCAAACAACTTGACACTTGTAACATTGTTTGAAGTGTCAAGTTGTTTGGGTATTCAGGTGTTGACTAGGGTATTGGCATATGATAAACTTAAATAAATCAGGGAGGTTCGGGTGAAGATAACGGTTTTAGGAGACGGCGGATGGGGCACCACGCTGGCCATTCTGCTTAAGAATAAGGGTTTTGACGTATCGCTCTGGGGCGCCTTTAAAAGCGACATTGAGGCGATCAAAAAAGACGGGGAGAATAGGAAATTTCTGCCTGGTTTTAAGATACCAAAAACCGTATCTGTTACAGACGATATGTTCAGCGCGTGCGAATACGCGAACCTCATAACGCTCGCTATACCTTCGCGCTTTATGAGAGGCATAATAACAAAAAATAGCAAAATACTGAAGGAATCGCGGGCAGGGTTTGTGAGCTGCGCAAAAGGCATAGAGGAAAAGTCCCTGAAAAGGATGAGCGAGGTGGTTAGGGAGGCGCTGGGAGACGTGGAGATAGCTGTTTTATCAGGCCCGAGCATAGCCCCTGAGGTGGCAAGGGGTATCCCTACAGCTGTAACAGTGGCTTCTGAAGATGAGATCTTCGCGAGAAAGGCGAGCGATATTTTCAGGACAGAGCGTTTCAGGGTTTACACTAATAAAGACTTGATAGGCGTGGAATTCGGAGGCGCGCTTAAAAATATAATAGCCATTGCCTCGGGGATTTCAGACGGGCTTGGGTTTGGCGCGAATACAAAGGCAGCCATCCTCACCAGGGGCCTGGCAGAGATGACCAGGCTCGGGACAGCCATGGGCGCGTCCAGGGAAACATTCCAGGGCTTGAGCGGGCTGGGCGACCTGATCACCACGTGCGTCAGCTCAGAAGGCAGGAATCACAGATTCGGGGAAGAGATCGGGAAAGGCAAAAAACCAGAGCTTCTTCTCAGTAAAAGCGTGACTGAAATAGAGGGCGCGTGGACTTCCCGCGCCGCAATAGAACTCGGCAAAATCCATAAGATAGAACTACCCATCACCCAGCAGGTATATTCTGTATTGTTTGAGAATAAGCCGCCTCTTTCGGCAGTAAATGAGTTAATGACACGAGAACCAAAAGCCGAATAAACCTCTCTATAAAATTATGAGATATATACTGATTTCACTTGTCTTTATTGTTTTAGCCCTGCTTTTGATACATCCCGCTGGAGAGGCTGATACCTGGATGCATATTAAGACCGGCCAGATAATGCTGGAAAATATGCGGGTAACGAGCGTGGACGATTATTCGTATACAAGGGCAGGCGAAAAATGGATTAACCACCAGTGGCTTTCCCAGGCGATATTTTATGTTGTCCACAGGGCGTCCGGAATAAACGGCCTTGTGATCTTTACCGCGCTGGTTTTGTTTTCAGCGTTTACGCTGTTATTTTTAAATATCTACAGAAAGGATAACTGGCTCTGGGCCGTATTTCTATTTTTCCTGGTTATTTTATTTTCGCAGAATCAATTTCTGGCAAGGCCGCTGGTATTTTCCATTTTTTTATTTTCTCTTTTTATATTTATTCTGCTTAAGTTTAAATACACCTGGCAAGACGGGAAAGAAAATATACTGTACGCCCTGGTCCCGCTCCAGATATTGTGGTCCAATCTGCACGCCGGTTCTATAATGGGCGTGTTCCTGGTATGGGCATTTATAGCGGGGGAATTTATAGACGCTAAGATAAGGCGGGGCTTTAAGGACGAATTCATTATAGAAGGGGCCAGGTATAAAAAACTTTTATTTACAGGCTCTGCGCTTTTGATTTCAACAGGCCTTACGCCTTACGGATACGAGGCGATACTTTTTCCATTAAAGGAATTCAGCGGCATGTATTTTATATCCGAATGGCTGCCGAGCGTGCATAAGGATATATTGCTTAACTTCGGCACAATGCCGTATTTCCGGGCCTTTTTATTAATAAGTATCTTTGTCTTTATTTTCAGGGCCAGGCGGATCTCTTCGTCGTATATCATTATTTTCGCGGGGCTTTTATACCTATCGCTGAGCGGGAAAAGGCATCTGGCGCTTTTCGGGATCGCTATAGCGCCGTCGGTAGCTGAATATTTAAGAGGCGCGGATATTAAGGCTGTCCCAACGGGCTTGAAGAAGGCTTTTATATATTGGGCATCCATCGCGTTTATTTTTTACCTTGCGTTCCTGGCTAAGGATATATTGGCAGGGGATTATTACGTGAAAAGGAACATTGATTCGCGGTTTGGGCTGGGCAGGATAGAGTATCCGGAGAGCGCAATGGATTTTCTGGAGGGATCAGGCCTGGAAGGCAATATGTTCAATGATTACGCGAGCGGCTGTTATCTCATACACAGGTTTTATCCTGCGAAAAAGGTTTTTATTGACGGCAGGAATACGATATACGGCGTGAAATTCATAAAAGAGGATTATGTGAGGCCGATGAGCGATCCTGAGCTGTTTGAAAATCTGGTGAAAAGGCGCGGGATTAATTACGCCTTTATCTATCATGCCCTGAGCAATACTGCCGGCCTCATACCGCATCTTTACGGTTCCGGGGACTGGAAACTGGTTTATCTTGACGATATGGTATGCGTATTTGCCAGGGACAATGAAAAGAACGCCGGGATAATCAGGAAATATAGAGTTGATATAAAAGAGAAGAAACCTATAACCGGGTTAAATAGATACAGCTGGCAGAAGGCATATCCATGGGGTTACATAAACAGGGCTTTTCTTTACGAGGCGCTCGGGCTCGTGGACATGGCAATAGACACGCTAAGGCATACAGCAGCGATCATGCCTTACGTAAGAGACGTCCATTATAACCTTGGGACATTGTATTTAAAAAAAGAGATGTATCCGGATGCGGTGAAAGAGTTCAGGGAGGCTGTGAAGCTGGACCCAAAAGACGCTGACGCGCATAATAATCTCGGGATCGCGTATATAAATATGGGGGAATATAAAGACGCGATGCGCGAGTTCAGAAGGGCTGTCTGGCTGAATCCTTTGAGCAGGATTATGCGAAGAAATCTTTCCCTGTCTCTCCGAAGCCTGCAAACAACTTGACACTTGTGACAATGTTACAAGTGTCAAGTTGTTGGGAATGATTTGAAACGCCGCGCTCTCTGTGGTATAATTTCTAGGCATGAAGACATTGGTTCGGGGCGTGGCGCAGTTGGCTAGCGCACTTGAATGGGGTTCAAGGGGCCGCTGGTTCGAATCCAGCCGTCCCGACCAAATTTTTTAAAAGAAAGACGGTGGATTATGCGGAGTAATAAGATCAATATAGGCCTGATAGGTTTTGGGACCATAGGGTCCAGCGTGGCGAAGTTTTTGCTGGAGAATAGAGGTCTTTTATTGAAACGCACCGGTATGGACTTTAATCTTAAGCTGGTGTGCGATAAGGACCTTTCTGCGAATAGAGGGGTAAATATCCCGAAAAGTATGCTTACTAAAGACATTGACAGGGTAATAAACGACCCGGACATTGACATTGTCGTTGAACTGGTAGGCGGCATACATCCTGCTAAAGAGATAGTGTTAAAGGCATTGTCAAAAGGCAAACACGTGGTTACCGCGAATAAATTGCTTCTGGCATCCGAAGGCGAAAAGATATTTCAAAGGGCCGGGGATTTAAACAGGGAGATATATTTTGAGGCGAGCGTGGCAGGCGGCATTCCTATTATAAAGGCGATACGCGAGGGAATGGTAGGCAATAGATTCTCCAGTATATTAGGCATCCTGAATGGCACCTCAAACTTTATACTCTCAAGCATGTCAAACTATGGAACGAGTTTTAAGGCCGCGCTTAAAGAGGCTCAAGGCAAGGGCTATGCTGAAAGAGATCCATCGCTTGACATAAAAGGCCTTGATTCCAGCCATAAGCTGGCGATACTCTCGCTTCTGGCATTTGGGAAAAAAGTGGATTTAGATGATATCTATGTCGAGGGCATCGAAGATATATCAACCCTTGACATACAATACGCTAAAGAATTCGGCTATGTGGTAAAACTCCTTGGCATAGCAAAGCGCTACGGAGATGAACTGGAGATAAGGGTGCATCCGACGCTCCTGCCGTCTGAATACCTGCTTTCGTCTGTCTCGGGTGTATATAACGCGATATTTATCGAAGCTGATCTAGTGGGTAAACAGCTTTTTTACGGCCAGGGCGCGGGTAAGCTTCCCACTACCAGCGCTATAGTGAGCGACATAATAGACATAGGCAATAAGATCATCTGCGGGAAAAGCCCTGCGAAATCTGTGATCCCTGATAAATCCGAGATAAGAAAAATCAGAAAAATGGACGACGTCATCACCAGGTACTACGTGCATTTTTCAGCCATTGATAAACCAGGGGTGCTGGCTAAAATAGCTGATCTTTTAGGTAAGCATAATATCAGCATCGCGAGCGTGGTGCAGAAGGAGAGGCGCGAGGCGCACATTGTCCCCATAGTCATGCTTACTCACGAGGCCAGGGAAAAAGACATGCAGGCGGCATTGTCCAGCATAAATAGACTTTCTGCGATAAAAAAGAAAAGCGTGGTAATCAGGCTGGAGAAATAGAAACCGCGTAGGTTGCCGAAGGCATCCTACGCTGTTGGGGTGGTTTTGTATGTATAACGGTATAATTGACAAATACAGGGAATTTTTACCGGTAACCAAATCTATGCCTCTGGTTACCCTTAACGAAGGCAATACCCCGCTAATTTATTCAAGCCATCTTTCAGAATTAATCGCAGGAGAGGTGTATTTAAAATACGAAGGCCTCAATCCTACCGGTTCATTTAAAGATAGAGGCATGACCATGGCCATCTCCAAGGCCCTGGAAGAAAAACACGTGGCAGTCATGTGCGCGTCCACCGGCAATACCTCTGCCTCTGCTGCGGCATACGCGGCAAGGGCAGGCATTAAGTGCATTGTGCTTATACCTAAAGGCGCCATAGCCCTGGGTAAGCTCGCCCAGGCGCTTATACACGGCGCCCAGGTCATAGCAGTGGATGGGAATTTCGATGACGCTTTAAATCTGGTAAAAGAAATTACCGCCAAAGAACACATACAGCTCGTAAATTCCATAAATCCTTACAGGATCGAAGGCCAGAAAACCGGCTCTTTTGAGATCTGCGACCAGCTGGGATTTCCGCCTGATTTCCACGCGATACCAGTGGGAAACGCTGGCAATATCACTGCTTACTGGAAGGGCTATAAAGAATA
>JAUYDX010000077.1 GCA_030691625.1 Candidatus Omnitrophota bacterium
TAACATTGTCACAAGTGTAAAGTTGTTTAGGCGGGGATCATGAGGATAGCCATATTTTCGTGGGAGTCCATGCATTCTATTTGTGTCGGCGGGGTGGGCGTGCACGTGACAGAGCTCGCGAACGCGCTTGAACGCAAAGGGAACGAAGTGCACGTGTTTACGCGCATGGGCAATTCCAGCCAGCCGTGGTACGAGTGCATCTTCGGGGTGCATTACCACAGGGGCCCTTTTGACCAGAACCCTGATTTTATAGAAGAAGTTAACAATATGTGCCGGTCTTTTGTTGACACGTTTTTCGCCACAGAGAATCTGACCGGCCCGTTTGATATCATCCATAGCCACGACTGGCTTACCTCTAACGTGGTAGTCTGGATAAAGCATGTCAGGCCTATAACGGGCGTCCTGACAATACATTCAACTGAATACGGCAGGTGCGGGAATAATTTCCACAACGGGAATTCCGCGAGGATACGGGACCACGAAAGGCACGGGACTTTTTGCGCTGACCACGTGATAGCGGTTTCCAACGCGCTTAAGGCAGAGGTCCAGTGGATGTATAACGCGCCTGACTGGAAAGTGGACGTGGTGTATAACGGCGTGAATTACAGGAATTTTGACGGTTATATAGATTCAGCGGGAGTCAGGCGATATTATGGCATAGGGCCAATGGACCCGATGACGCTTTTTGTGGGCAGGATGGTTTACCAGAAAGGGCCTGATCTTTTGGTGGAGGCCATACCTTATATACTTAAGCATCACCCTAACGCGAAGTTTATTTTTGCAGGGGACGGAGATATGCGGTGGGGAGTGGAAGATAGAGCCAGGGAGATTGGGGTCAGCCACGCTGCGAGGTTTATAGGTTTCTCTAATGGCTGGAAGCTCTCTGATATTTACAAGGCGACCGATGTAGTGTGCATGCCTTCGAGAAATGAGCCTTTCGGAATAGTTTTATTAGAGGCGTGGAGCGCGGGGAAACCTGTGGTAGCTACGTCTAACGGCGGGCCAGGCGAGATAATATGGCACGATATTACGGGCTTAAAGATATACGCGAATCCTGAATCCATAGCATGGGGCATTGGCACTGTATTTTCTGATTTTGACCACGCGAGGTGGATGGGCGCTAACGGCAGGATAGCTGTGGAAACAGCTTTTTCCTGGGACGTGGTGGCTGACCAGGTGTTGGACGTGTATAACAGGTAGAATATAGTTCAACCTCGCAGGTTGCGGCTTGCCGCAACCTGCGAGGTTGAGAAGGTCACAAATTATGAAAAAGGCAAAGGTTAAAAAAAGAGAACCCATAGAGCGCGTTTATAGAGACGGGAAAGAGGCCATTGTAAAGGAAACTAGAAAAAGGCCGGCCCTGCATAGCGGTAAAACTCCTCTTGCGGCGACAGCTCCGGTCCAAACAGGCGCAGTAAATACCTGCGTGATCCAGGAACAAAAACCGCAAACAAAGACAATATCAGTAAGCGAGTATGATCTGCCTTCCTATAACGCGGTGTCGAGGATCACTTTAATAGCAAAGGATCCTTTCTGGATATACGCCTACTGGGAGATAGCGGAGAGTTCGGTAGAAGACGTGAAGCGCCAGTTAGGCGGAAATCTGGATGGCACAAGGTTTGTAGTCAGGATGTACGATGTAACATATAAAGATTTTAACGGGTTCAACGCCAATCACTGGTTTGATATAGAAGTCGGCAGGCATTCCAGTAACTGGTACATAAGCCTGTGGAACGACAATGTTTCTTATTGCGGGGAGATAGGCATTCTGCATCACTCAGGAAGATTCTTTCCAATGGCCAGGTCTAATTTTGTGCATACGCCCCGATCGAGCTCGTCCAACAGGTTTGAAGAGATATGGATGGATTTGGCCGAGGAATTAAAAGACCAGCCCGCGACGGCAACGGCAGGCAGGCCAGCTGTAGAATATGACACCGCAGGAAGGTTCAGCTACCAAAGCATATCCAGGAAAAGAAGGATCTATCTCACAGAGGCAGATCTAAGGGCGTATTACTTCAGGCTTTCCCCTTTATTAAGGGAGATAATGTTTTCGCGCATCTCAAGGAAAAGATTTTACAGGTACATGTATTCCAGGATGCGCGGGAGAGAGTGGCGGGACACGCTTTATTTCAGGCGGCTTCACGGCGCTAAGTTCGGAAGGAAGATGCTTTTAGGCGCCTCGGAATTTATGTTTCTCGGGGGCAGCGAAAATATGCCGCAGGGAGCGAGCGAATTTGTCCAGCCGGGTAAAAAACGCAAATTCTTTTTTGAGATAGGCGCGGAGCTGATAGTTTACGGCAGGACAGAATCTGACGCTGAGGTGAAGCTGGGGGATAAAAAAGTGGATTTAAGGCCTGACGGAACATTTAGCATGCGTTTAGCGCTTCCGGATGGGAAAATTCCTTTGCCATTTACTGCTATGTCAAAAGATAAGATAGAGACAAGAAAAATAGAGACAACTGTAGAAAGAAAAACTGTTTCGAAATAACTCATACAATACTGTTCGAGCGGACATTGCGAGCTCAATTTAAAAGCACAGTCGAGAACTTCTCGACTGTGCTTTCGTATCTATCTCTCATGACCGCTCGAAGGATATGAGGTTGTTTATTATGCATAAAGGCTATCTCGCATTAGTATTGCACGCGCACCTTCCATATGTCAGGCATCCTGAGGAGGATCAGTTTCTCGAGGAGAACTGGCTCTACGAGGCTATTACAGAAACATATATCCCGCTGATCCAGGTTTTTGAAAAGCTCTTGGAAGACAAGGTGGAATTCCGCATCACAATGTCTTTAACGCCTACTTTATGTTCGATGCTCCAGGACGAGCTTCTCCAGAATAGATATATAAGGCATGTGAATAAACTAATAGAGCTGGCTGATAAAGAGGTGCAGCGCACAGGGTATGACCCTAAATTCCACGGCCTGGCGCTTATGTATTACAGAAGGTTTGTGGAGGCAAAAGAGATATTCCAGGATAAATATAAGAGGAATTTAGTCGGCGCGTTTAAAAAATTTCAGGACATTGGGGTTTTGGAGATACTAGCGTCGTGCGCCACGCATGGGTTTCTGCCGATCCTCAGCGTGAACCCGAGCGACGCAGAAGCCCAGGTAAGGGTGGGAGTGGATTATTACAGAAAGACATTTGGAAGAGACCCTGTGGGTTTCTGGCTGCCTGAATGCGGTTATGCGCCTGGCATTGATAATTATCTGGCAGAGGCGGGAATAAAATATTTTTTTGTGGATTCTCATGGGATCGTGAACGCTGAACCTGAGCCGAGATACAGCGTGTACGCGCCTTTATATTGCCCTTCAGGGGTGGCTGCGTTTGGCAGGGACTGGGAATCTTCCAAGCAGGTGTGGAGCTCTAAAGAAGGTTACCCCGGGGACCCGGATTACAGGGAATATTACAAGGATATAGGACATGAGCTGGAATATGAATACATAAGGCCTTATATCCACCCTATAGGGTTCAGGATAAATACAGGCCTTAAATACTGGAGGATTACCGGGAACACTGACCATAAAGAGCCGTACGTGCCTGAGTGGGCAAAGGAAAAGGCAGCTATTCACGCGGGCAATTTTATGTTTAACCGCGAAAAGCAGATAGAGCATGTCTCGTATCACATGGATAGGAAACCCATGATAATTTCGCCTTATGACGCGGAACTTTTCGGCCATTGGTGGTTTGAAGGCCCGATATGGCTGGATTTTCTGATACGTAAAATCGCTTTTGACCAGAAGACAGTGAAGCTGGCCACGCCGTCTGATTATCTCAGGGAATATCCGGCCAACCAGATGGCTGTCCCTTCGACATCCACGTGGGGATATAAAGGTTATAATGAGGTCTGGCTGGAAGGCAGTAATGACTGGATATACAGGCATTTGCATGTGGCAGGAGAGAGAATGAAGGAGCTGGCTGAAAAATTTTCAGGATGCATGGAAAAGTCTAAAAAGGATCTGGGTAAGCGCAGCCTGGACCAGGCAGCCAGGGAACTGCTTCTCGCGCAGGCGAGCGACTGGCCTTTTATCATGAAGACGGGGACCATGGTGGAATACGCTGAGAAAAGGGTGAAGCTTCACATAAACAGGTTTACGCGTATTTACGAGGGTTTGATGAGCGGGGCTATTGACAAGGAATGGCTTAAAGAGGTGGAATCAAGGGACAATATATTTTCAGACATGGACTGCGCGAGATATTACATGGCCAATGTGGGCATTAAAACATAGAAGCGCGGGATAATAATATGATAGAGACAATGGAAAATTTACCTGAGATATCAGGCAATGAAGAAGCAATAGAAAAATACGCAAAGCATAAGAAGGATATTTTTTATCCTGCCTCGAACATCGCGTTTAATAAAGCGCAGTCAGGGTTCGGCGTGGCGCTTCACATGCACCAGCCTATTATCCCGGCTGGCGGCGATAACCTTGCTACGGCAAAGTTAATCTCAAATCTCCAGTATATGATGGAGCATCAGAATATAGGAGACAATCACAATGCCGCGGCTTTTTTAAAATGCTATTCAAGGATGTCTGATTTTATAAGGGAGCTTGCGGATTCCGGGAAAAACCCGAGGATCATGCTGGATTATTCCGGGAATCTTTTGTGGGGCCTAAAGGACATGGGAGAGGAAAAGGTCCTGGAGAATCTGAAACTCGTTACCTGCGATAAAAAATATTATCCGTACGTGGAATGGCTCGGCACTATGTGGTCGCATTCAGTGCCGAGCTCCACGCCTGTGCCTGATATTATTCTTCACATAAAGGCCTGGCAGGAGCATTTCGCGTCCATATTCGGGGTAAAGGCGCTCGAGAGGGTAAAAGGATTTTCAGCTCCGGAGATGCATTTACCAATACACCCTGACGCGTGTTTTGAATACGTGAAGGCATTGAAGGAATGCGGTTACAGGTGGCTCATGGTGCAGGAGCACACAATAGAAAATCTGGACGCGAGCCCAGTGAGAAGGCCGCATTTCCCGCACAAGCTGGCGGCTAAAAATTCTCTGGGAGAAAAGGCTGAGATAACAGTCATTATAAAGACCCAGGGGTCTGACAATAAGCTTATAGGCCAGATGCAGCCGTATTATGAGGCAAAAACCCTGGGACACGAAAAATACTGCGGGGTGGATCTCCCGGGTTTTGTGGCTCAGATAGGAGACGGGGAAAACGGCGGGGTCATGATGAACGAGTTCCCTCAAGCTTACAAGATCGCTTATGGGGAAATAGGCCGCGAAGGCGTGGTGGGGATGAATGGCACTGAATATCTGGAATTCGTGAAGCACGAAGGTTTGGATGAAAATTCTTTTATGCCTGTACAGCCTGTTACGCAGGGCAAGATATGGGAATTTTTAAAAGAGTATTCTCCTGGCGCGGCTGACAGGGCTATTGAAAAGGTAAAGCAGAAATATCCGGGATTCAGCCTGGAAAAGGCCTCGTGGACAAACGATAAGGACTGGGTCAGCGGCTATAAAGACGTGATGGATCCTGTGCTGAGGCTCAGCGCGGAATTTCATAAAAAATTTGACGGCAAGGACATTGATAAAGGAAACGCGCCTTACAAAAAAGCGCTTCTTTATCTATTAGTATCCCAGACCAGCTGTTTCCGCTACTGGGGGAGCGGCGCGTGGACAGATTACGCCAAGGAGATCTGCCGCAGGGGCATGGACAGCCTTAAATAGCGTATCCAACAACTTTACACTTGTAACAATGTTAGTAGTGTCAAGTTGTTTAGATTGGGTTGACAATATTTTTTTATCTGATATATTTTATAGGTAACATAAAAGGAGGGGTGATGATACAGAAGCTGAAAAAGGTGCTGGCTTTGGACGGAAATGATCAGCGCGTCAGCAAAGAGGAATTCATGCAGCGCGTTCAGAAGAAGGCGTACGAGCTCTATGTAAAAAGAGGAAACCGGTCCGGCAACGACCTGGAAGACTGGCTCAAGGCCGAGAGAATTGTAAAGGATGAGATAGGGGTAAAATGATATATTGGGCTCCGCTGCTTCATTTTTATCAGCCGCCAACGCAGACTCACGATGTCCTTACGAAGATTTGCAAGGAATCATACGGGCCGCTCGTAAAGGTATTTAAGGAACATCCTGAATCAAAGGTTACTGTCAATATGTGCGGGGTGTTGACGCAGATGCTGGCAGAGCATGGCCATCTGGATATTGTGAAAGGCCTGGAAGAGCTGGGTAATAGCGGCCAGGTGGAATTCGTGGAATCAGCGAAATTCCACGCGATACTGCCTTTAATACCTGAGGAAGAGGCAAAAAGGCAGATCCTGTTAAACAGGGAAACAAATCTGAATTTTTTCAAAAACGCGTATAAGCCAAAAGGGTTTTTCCTGCCTGAGATGTGCTATTCTGACGAGGCAGGTTCTATAGTAAGGGGAATGGGCTACGAGTGGGTTATAGTGAGCGGCATAGCGTGCCAGTCAGAATGGCCTGTGGCTTATATATCCACGTTTAAGCTGGCCTCAGGCCCCATGAAGGCGTTTTTCAGGGATGATATAGTCAGCAATATGATAAGTTTTAAGAATCTGGATGCCAAAGGTTTTGTGTCGCACCTGGAAGGCATGGCTAAGGATAAAGAAGACATATATTTAATTACAGCGATGGACGCGGAGACATTCGGACATCACATACCTCACTGGGAAGAAATATTCCTGGCAAAGGTTTATGAAATCATAAAGGATTCAGAAGTTGTTAAGGCGGTCAATATAAGCGAACTCTTAAAAATATTCCCTGTAATCAGGACAAAGCCTCCTAAGCCTTCTTCGTGGAGCACTACGAATGAAGAGATACTGGCAGGGAATTTTTATCCGCTGTGGGATACGCCTCATAATAATATACATAGACTGCAATGGGAGCATATGAATATATGCCTGGAGATATTTCAGGAGGGTGAGGCGGTAAAGGATAATGACAAGGCCGAGTCTTTTTTTAACGCGGCAAGGCATAATCTGGATATGGCGCTTCACAGCTGTCAGTTCTGGTGGGCGAATAGAGACAGGATGTGGAGCGAGAACATGATAAATAAAGGGCTGGTTTTACAGGAAGAGGCGATATTAAACGCGTACCTCGCAGTGCTTTATTCAGGCTGCAGGGATTCTGAAAAGAGAAAATGTTACAGGAAAGTGATCGCGGCGAGGTATATAGCAGGGAAGATTAGAGACGAAATTTTAAATGGATAGTTCTCGACTCGGCCTTCGGCCTCGCTCGAACAATATTCTTCGAGCGAGCGAAGTGAGTCGAGAAGAATACCTTTTAATGAAAGGATAATATGAATATTTTATTTGTGTCCCCGGAGGTTTTTCCGTTCGCGAAGACAGGAGGGTTGGCTGATGTGGCAGGGGCTTTGCCTGAGGCAATAGCCAGGAAAGGCCATAAGGCGAGCGTCATTCTCCCTTATTACCAGCTCGTGAAGAAAAACGGATTTAAGCCCGTGATGTTTAAGAAAAACATATCCGTGAGGATAAATAATAGAGACGAGATTTTTAACCTGCTTCTTTTGAAACACAATGAAGTGGACGTGTATTTCATAGAGAAGAACGAGTATTACGACAGGGAATTTTTATACGGCACGCCTCAAGGAGACTACGCTGACAACGCGTTCAGGTTCGGCTTTTACGCTAAGGCGATCCTCGCGTCCATACCTTTAATAGGCAGGCAGGATGTATTTCACTGCAATGACTGGCAGTCAGGGCTTTTACCGCTGTATATAAAACTGCACCATAAGGACGATCCTCTTTTCAGGGGCGCGAAGATACTTTATACAATACACAATATGGCGTACCAGGGGCTTTTCATGAAGGACGTGGTGCCTTACCTGGATATATCATGGGATTTATTTAATCAGGCAGGGGTTGAGTTCTGGGATAAATTGAGTTTCATGAAGACGGGCATAGTTTTTTCAGACGCTATAAGCACTGTCTCGAGGGGCTACGCCAAAGAAATTCTCACGCCTGAATTCGGATGCGGTTTGGATGGCTTGTTAAAGACGAGAGAAAAAGATCTATACGGGATCATAAACGGCGTGGATTATTCTGTGTGGAATCCGGGCACGGACAGATTTATCGCCAAAAAATACGACGAGAACAGCTTAAAAGGTAAAATGGAATGTAAAAAGGATCTGGCTGACGCGATCGGTATAAAATTCGACGCGAAAAGGCCGATACTGGGCATGATAACGCGTTTAGCTGAGCAAAAAGGCATAGACCTGGTAGTGAATATAATGAAGGATATTCTGAAGGACTGTAATTTCGTGATACTGGGATTCGGAGAGGAGAAATACAATAACATATTCCAGGACCTGGCTAAGAAATATAAAGGTAAGGTCGGGGTGAGCATAAAGTTTGACAACGCGCTTAGCCACAAGATAGAGGCGGGGAGCGATATGTTTTTAATGCCGTCCAGGTATGAGCCGTGCGGCCTGAACCAGATGTATAGCCTGAAATACGCGACAGTGCCTGTAGTGAGGGCAGTGGGAGGCCTGGACGACACGATCCAAAATTTCAATCCTGTCACGAAAAAAGGCAATGGCTTCAAATTTAAGGACGCCACTAATGAAGCGTTTTTAGGGGCTATTAAAGACGCTGTGGCTGTGTTCAAGAATAAAAAGCTGTGGGATGGACTCCTTAAAAACTGCCTGACTTGCGATTATTCCTGGGAATCTTCAGCTGAACAATACCTGAAATTATACAAAAATCTATAATGCTGTAGGGGACGGTCGCGACCGTCCCCTACAATTATCTGTATGAACAAAGTTTATTTCGGCATTTGCCTGCATTTTCACCAGCCTGTGGGGAATTTTGATGAGATCCTCGAAAGGGCTTATCAGAATTGCTACAGGCCATTCCTCGACGTATTTGAAAAATTCCCTGACATAAAGATGTCAATGCACTTTTCCGGGTGCCTTCTGGATTATTTTGAAGCGAAACACCCTGATTACCTGGATAGGATCAAGGTGATGGTGGATAGGGGTCAGGTGGAGATAGTGGGCGGAGGGTATTACGAGCCGATTTTTACAAGCATACCTCACGAGGACAGGGCCGGGCAGATAGAAATGATGTCCGGATATATCAAAAAAAGATTCGGACAAAAGGCAATAGGTTTATGGACTCCTGAGAGGGTGTGGGTGCCTGGCCTGGCTAAGGAGTTCAGTAAGGCTGGCGTAAAATACACAATACTGGATGACGAGCATTTTATAAAGGCAGGACTGAAGCAGGAGGATTTGCTTGGTTATTTTACAACAGGAGAGAAAAATGCTGAGATAGAGGTATTTCCTTCCAATAAACCTCTAAGATACATGATACCTTTTAAAATGCCTACTGAGGTTATAAATTATTTTAAAGAAGCAGGCTCTAAGTCCAAGGAACCGTTATTCACGTACGGGGACGACGCTGAAAAATTCGGGGAATGGCCTTCTACTAATGACTGGGTGTATGGAAAAAACTGGCTTAGTAATTTTTTCACAGAGCTGGTGAAAAACAAAGAGTGGCTTATCACGGTCAAGCTGTCAGATTGCCTCAAATCCCGTAAGCCATTAAAAAAGATAAAGATACCAGAGGCGTCTTACCAGGAGATGATGGAATGGTCGCATGGGTCATGGATGAATTTCCTGAAAAAATATCCTGAGACGAATCAGATGGTGAGGAAGATGCACTATGTGAGCAAAAAAGTTAATTCTCTGGGGGATAAATCAGCGTTACGCGAATTATATAAGGGAGAGTGTAACTGCGCTTATTGGCATGGGGTGTTTGGGGGGCTATATCTTTATCATTTGCGGAAAGCCGTTTACGAACACCTTATAAACGCTGAAAAGATAGTTGAATGTGTCCAACTTCGCAAGTTGCCGCAGGCAACTTGCGAAGTTGGACAGGTAAGGATAGAGGAGGTGGATTTCTACGAAGACGGTAAAAAGGCGTTTATAGTAAGTAACAAGGCGCTTTCCTTGTGTATAGACCCTGCTAATGGCGGGATAATAAGGGAGCTGGATAATAGAAGAGTGTCGACAAACCTTGTGAATCCTATTGCGAGACACGAGGAAGAATATCACAAAAAGATTCTGGCAAAGATGGGAAAATCCCATGACGAGGCAGCTATTCGCACAATACATGAGGATACGAAGGTCATTGACCCGGCGTTAAAGTCTGAATTTTGTTATGATGATTATATCAGGGGCTGTTTAGTGGACCGTTTTATGGATAGCCAGGTGAATATAGATGATTTTATGGAGTGCAAATCTAATGAGCTTGGGGATTTTGTAAATGCAGTGTATAAGGGTAAAAAAGAAAGATACAAAGTGGTGCTCGATAGAAGAGGCTCTGTGGCTGGTAAAGCAGTATCTATTACTAAAGAAATTTGCCTCCGTTCGGCGAACGGAGGCGGTAAAGAGATAGAGATATCTTATACCTTGAAAAATTTAAGCAAACAGACAATTGACGCAATATTCGGCGTGGAGTTTAACTTTACCATGCCTTATCTAAATTCAGGTCAGTACAAGTATTTTGCGGGTGATAAGATTTTAGGCAGTCTGAATGAAAAAGGCGCGGTCCCGGGCCCTGGCTTATTTTCAATAAAGGATTCAAGTAAGGAAATTGATATTAATTTCGAATTCTCTCAAAAACCCAAAGACATATGGTATTTTCCTGTCAAAACAGTATCCCAGTCTGAAAGGGCCTACGAACTTAACTTCCAGGCCTCCTGCATATTGCCAAGATGGCACATAAGTATTTCTCCTGGCCGGCAAATCGCATTAGGCATAATTCTCACATTTTAAACAACTTGACACTGTGACATTGCTTAAGTGTAAAGTTATTGGCCTGAGAGGTGTATTTTTTTAGTTGCTTTAAAGAGCGATATATGATATATATAATAACCTGTATATATGGAGGGGAAGGGGTATGGATAAAAAGACCATAAAAGACGTAGATATTAAGGGCAAAAGAGTTTTAATGAGGGTGGATTTCAATGTCCCGCTCAATAAAGACCTGAAGATTGAGGATGATACAAGGATACGAGCGGCAATACCTACCATTAAGTACGCTATTGATAATGGCGCGAAACTTATACTTATGAGTCACTTGGGAAGGCCAAAGGGTGTCAATGAGCTGGAGCGGCTTACGCCTGTGGCTAAGAGGCTTTCAGAGCTTATTGGCAAGAATGTGACAAAGCCGGATGACTGTATAGGTCCGGATGTGGAAAAGGCTGTCAGCGGAATGAAAGACGGGGATGTAATACTCCTTGAGAATCTGAGGTTTCATGCTGAGGAAGAAAAAAATGACCCTGGGTTCGCTAAGAAACTCGCTTCGCTCGGGGAGATTTACGTAAATGACGCTTTCGGCACAGCTCACAGGGCGCACGCTTCCACTGAAGGCGTTACAAAATTTATAAAGATCTGTGTCGCTGGATTTTTGCTCGCCAAGGAAATAGAATATTTTGAAAAGGCCCTTTCGAATCCGCCAAAACCTTTTGTGGCTATTTTAGGGGGCGCAAAGGTTTCTGATAAGATAATGGTTATTGAGAATCTCATGAAGAAGGTGGATACCATTCTTATTGGCGGAGGAATGGCGTATACGTTTTTAAAGGCCCAGGGAATGGAGATAGGCAGTTCTAAACTAGAGGCAGACAAGATAGATATTGCTAAATCTATTATGAAAAAAGCAAAGGAGCTTGGCGTTAAAATTGTATTGCCTGTGGATCATCTTATTGCTGATAAATTTGACGCGATAAGCAATACAAAGGTAGTG
>JAUYDX010000094.1 GCA_030691625.1 Candidatus Omnitrophota bacterium
GGACTCGAACCTGTGACCTCTGCCATGTGAGGGCAGCGCTCTAACCAACTGAGCCATAAGCCCAAATATGCAAAGCATGCTTGGTGGGCCCACAAGGACTCGAACCTTGGACCACCTGATTATGAGTCAGGTGCTCTAACCGACTGAGCTATGGGCCCGTTAAGATTAAAATTATACCATCTGGATCAGGGTATGACAAGTGGAAAGTTGACAAACTGTCATTGACTGGAGCGCGAACCTATGGTTGAGGTTTCAGGGTAACCATTATGTAATTTGCGTTTTTGTCGTATAGAATCTGTATGATTTTATTAGTTAATGCGATATCCTCTTTGGTAATGCCATTTATACCTGTTTCTAAAGAATCGAATTTCACGAGCATATCTTTTACGCGCGTATCCCAGTCCTGTAATTCAGGGGCCGCGTTCTTCAGGAACCTGGCCATCATAGCGTTGTTTAATTCCGCGCTTGCCTTATCTATGCCTTTGGGATACATAAGTTTCATTGAGGCCTCTTTTATATCATCCTTACTGCCTTTTATCTCCAAAACGGTAAGCTTGTTATCGGAAATGCCCAGATATTCATTTTCGCCTTCACTGGAAATCTTTTCCTCAATATTGATAAGATTGCTTATAAGCTTGGTGATCTGAGAATATTGTATTCTAACAGGTTCCTGGATAATCTCTCTGACAGGACCGATAGGTTCAATTACCATAGGGCTGCTCTGCTCCATAGTAACCGGAGGATTGATCTGCTGAACAGGAGAAGACTTGACTGTCTTGGCCCCTGTTACACAGCCGGAAAAAATTAAACATAGGGATATAAATAAAATCATATTCTTCATAAGTATCCTCCGACAGGTTATAATGACATCAGGATGCCAGTTTTAACACTTAAAATTATACTCCACTGACTTCTAATTTTCAATATTAAAAACATCTCTCGCCTTTCCTTCTATGTCTTTAACCGTAATAACCGCGCTTCCATTATCTTTCACATCAACTACGACAAAATGATAAAACCCGCCCTTTTCTTTTGGGGCGTACATGGGCGCGCCGCCGCCGGCTGTAATCACCTGGTAAACACCTTCGTGAAGAGACTTATCATATAAATGCTCGTGTCCGCAGAAATAAACAGCGACCTTGTATTTTTTGAACTCATCCCACAGCTGATCCCTGCCGGCTGCGTATTTATCCAGCGAAGTCCCTGTATGTCTGCCAAGAGGGTAAGCCGGCTCATGTCCAAAAATAAAAATAAGCTTATCCTGATTTTTCTCCAGATCCTCTTTAAGCCAGCTCATCTGCGTTTCCCCTATCGCGTGAAAATTATTGAAGATATCCGTGTCTATCGCCGCGAAATGGGCATTTTTATAACCAAAGGAATACGCCAGTTCCTTTAGTCCTGCCGGCCCGTTTTCAGGCATCTCTAAAACTGACCTTACGATATTTTCAGAAAGCTCTGATTCTATTTCGTGATTTCCGATACTTGCATAAAAAGGTATTTTATATCTTTCAATGATACCTTTCCATTTTCTCAATCTGTTCCTATGAACATCACTCTTGGCCGAACCTGTAATCATATCCCCGGTAATGAGGATAAAATCAACATTTTCTGATTTTATTTTTTCGAGAATCGCCTTCATCACCTTTATATTTATGCCGTCGCTGTTATCGCCCCTCGTGTCGCCCATGACAGCGAATCTGAAATCCGCAAAACACTGCGTAGGTATCACAAACAATATAATAGCGGCTATTATTAATTTACGCATATAAAATCCCATTCCATCTCCAAACAACTTTACATTGAGACATTGTCTCAGTGTAAAGTTGTTTGGGGTATTTAGCAAAAAAGGGGCTGGATCAGTCATCCAGCCCCTTCAATCACGAATCACAAATAACGCAAAACTAATCCTGGCTAAAAGCCATTTCAAGGAAATTCTTCAGCTTCCTGGACCTGGTAGGATGCCTCAATTTCCTCAATGCCTTTGCCTCTATCTGCCTGACCCTTTCCCTGGTCACATTGAATATACTGCCCACTTCTTCGAGCGTCCTGGGATAGCCATCGCCTATACCAAATCTCAGCCTCAAGACCCTCTTTTCTCTTTCCGTAAGGGTATTGAGTATATTATCCATCTCTTCTTTCAAGATAGTATAAGCAGTGGCATTCGCGGGAGAAACAGCCCTTTTATCCTCTATAAAATCCCCGAAATTTGTGTCACCTTCGTCTCCGATAGGGGTCTGCAGAGAGATAGGTTCCTGAGCGATCTTGAGTATATTCCTTACCTTCTCCACTCCCATCCTCATTTCATGCCCTATCTCTTCCGCTGTGGGCTCTTTGCCGTTTTCCTGCACCAGCACCCTGGAAACCCTTATTAGTTTATTGATGGTCTCTGTCATATGCACAGGTATCCTGATAGTGCGGGCCTGGTCAGCTATAGAACGCGTAACAGCCTGTCTGATCCACCACGTGGCGTAAGTGGAGAATTTATATCCGCGCCTGTATTCAAACTTCTCAACCGCCTTCATAAGGCCGATATTGCCTTCCTGGATCAAATCCAGGAAAGAAAGGCCTCTGTTGGTATATTTTTTCGCGATGCTCACCACGAGCCTCAGATTAGCCTCTACCATCGCCTTCTTAACCCTGTTGAACTTCATTGCCTTTTTCCTGATAAGGGCGTAATCCTTCTTTATATCGTCTATTTTCTTGCCAAACCTGGCTTCTATATTTTTCTTCCTTTTCTCAAAACTTTTTATGCTCCCTTTTATCCTGCGCCTTCTCATCCTCTGGATCTCTCTATCAATGGCATCCATCTCGGAGATAGCCATCTTGATGCTGTTGGACATGCCGTCCACAATAGATATACAGAAATTAAACTCCAGACAGGGTTCCATAATGTTGGAGCCTTTTCTCGCAGCCCTTACCCTGCGCGCAAGGTTTGTGATCTTTTTGAATACCAGGGCCTCTGTTTTAAGTTTCGGCTCTTCCTTTATAATCTCTTCCATGTTAACGCTTCTGGAAAGAATCCTGTTGGCAAGCGCCAAAACCTCTTCTTTTATAAAAGGAGAACTTAAAACAGTCCTCTTATAATCCTCTTCTGCCTTTTCTATTTCCTGGGCAAGCCTTATTTCATCCTGCCTGGAGAGGAGCGGTATCTGGCCCATCTGCCTTAGATACATCTTCACAGGGTCTTCTATGCCTATATCCACCACTGTTTCGCGCGCCTCAGCGGGTTCCGCGGGATGTCTGTCGCTACCAAGCGCCTGCTTAGAGTCATCCGCGCCTTCTTCCTTATTCGCGGACTTCGCCTCTTCCTCAGAGTCCACTACCTCTATGTTCTCCTTTTCCAGGATGCTGAAAACCTTCTCTATCTGATCAGAAGAAATTATCTCTTCGGGGAGAAACTCATTTATCTCCTCGTAGGTGAGGTGCCCCTTTTTTCTTCCGAGCGCCACCAGTTTTTCAAACTGGCTTTCAATATTCAGCGCCTTCTTCGCCTTTTCCTTTGTTTCCTTTTTCATGATTAAAACCTCCGTTTTATTAACTCGTTAAACTCTTCCAGAAGCTTTTTTTCTTCCTCTTCGTATCCGCTTTTTTGAGCCACAGATAATCTGTTCTGTATGTCCTTAAGGAGCATGGACCTGTTTTCTTTTTTTATGGTCATTATGCAGTCGCAGACATTCTTCTCTTTATCCTTTATATCCATATCTTCGTTCACTATTCGCGATATGACATTCTGCGGGACGCTTTCGCTCATGGAATTCATAAGTCTTCTTATGTCTATCGCGCCGTCCTGGGAGTCTATTGAAAAAAGCATCTCTATGATATTTCTTATGTCGTGATTCCGGAAGTCTGACGGCTTAAGCTCATCACGGACTATTTTTACGATATTTATATCCTCCAGCATCAGTCTCGCCAGTATCTTCTCTGCAGGCGACATATCAACAGCCTGGCAGATATTTCGCCGATCACCACTCTCCGTTCGGCGATCGGAATGGGTTTTAATCTTCTTGAGCTCTTCCCACACAGCGTCTTCTTTCACTGAAAGTTCCTGGCTTAGCAATTTTATATATTCCGCCTTTACTATGGCGTTCTTAACCCTGTGGATAGTGGAAAGCATCTCCTTTATAATCTCTGCCTTTGACTCAGGCTCCTTAGAGTCAAATCTAGCGTTCAATATGTCCAGCTTATAAGTAAAAAGGCTTTTTGACCTTTTTATCGCAACGTCAAATTTTTCCTTCCCGAACTTTCTCAGGAAACTGTCCGGATCATGGCCCTTCTCCAAAGCGGCTATCTTCACATTCATACCCTCTTCGAGCAAAAGGTCCAGGCCCCTTATAGACGCCATTTCACCTGCCTGGTCAGAATCGTAAAGCATTACGACATTATGAGTATATCTTTTCAAAAGCCTTACCTGGTCCGTGGTCAATGCAGTGCCGAGTGAGGCTATCGCGTTATTCGCCCCGTACTGATGGCACGTCATGACATCCAGATACCCTTCGGTTATTATCGCGAAATTTCTTTCCTTTATGCCCGCCTTAGCGATGTTCAGGCCGTAAAGATGCTGGCCTTTTTTATAAACAGCCGTCTCAGGCGAATTTATATATTTCGGCAGGGTTTCATCCATTACCCTGGCACCGAAACCTATAACCCTGTCCCTGACGTCGAATATAGGAAAAACTATTCTATTCCTGAAAAGGTCATAATAAGAATTTTCTTTCCCTTTTGTAACGAGCCCCGCCTGGAAAATCGTATCCTGTTTTATGCCTCTGCTTGCCAGATAATCCAGAAGGCCTTTCCATGATGAATCCGCGAAACCCAGCCTGAATTTCTTTATAATAGCCGCATCCAGGCCTCTTTTTAATATATATTTCCTTGGTTCTGAAGACGGGCTGATCTTTTCCAGGATATTTGAATAATAGTTAGCCGCGACATCGTTTACGGAATATATCGTGCTCACTATGGAAGCGTCCTGATCGTCAGATTTTCTGTATTCAGGCAGCTTCACGCCTGTTTTCTCAGCGAGCATCTTTACAGCGTCTATAAAATCCATCTTTTCGTATTCCTTGATAAAATTAAACACGTTGCCGCCGGAATTGCAGCCGAAACAATGATATATCTGCTTGTCAGGGCTCACTACAAAAGAAGGCGTTTTCTCGTGGTGAAAAGGGCAGCACGCCTTAAAATTCCTGCCCGCTGGTTTAAGCGATATATAGCCTGAGATTATCTCCACTATATCGCATTTATCCTGGATCTCGTTCAATATATTTTCCGGTATCTTGCCCATAATAATAGTTCTCGACTTGCTTCGCTCGCTCGAACAATATTAATATTCTTCGAGCGATCCCGAAAGCTTATCATGAGAGCAGAGTCGAGAAGTTACTTTTTTCTAGAAAACCTCTTAAAACCAGAACAGCTCAGTATCTTAAGCTTGCCCTTTTTCTCCAGTTCATCCAGCACTATATTCAGCCCTACGTTATCGCTCGCGATATGTCCCGCGATTACCACATTCATATGCTCTTCCTTGGCCTTTTTAAAATGCTCCTCGCTGAGATGCATGCAGACAATCGTAGAAACGCCTGCCTCTGAAAGTTTTTTAAATATGTCTTTGGATCCTTCTGTGCCGCCTGTCATATCCACGAAAACCTTGCCTGCCTTACTGGAATTATCGCCTCTGGTGATCTTCGGCCCTGCGTTCTGCTTGGCTGCGGCGTTATATTCAGGTATCTCCCTTAATATGTCCACAATATCGCCGAGCGTATTAGGCTTTTTCTTATCCATCAGATCCTGTAGATATGTGGCTACGCAATTATCCGCGGGCGTGTGACAGTTCATGAAATTTATACCCAGAAGCCTTGCCGCGTCCACCGCGCGCGTATGGTTCACTGGCATGACCTTTCTTTCTACCTCCCTGATCCTGTCGTGCATAAGAGACTCTGCTACATTTATTGGCACGCCTATTTTATTCAATATATCCACCTGCATGTACATCACATTAAAAAATCCTGCCAGGGCAAGGCCTTCAGGATGATGGGCCATCACAAGGTCTATCTTCTCGCCCTTTTCATTTAGCCTGTCAGCAAGCACTATCTCCCCCACTTCAATATCCACGCCTACCAGAACCGTCTTTATCTCTTCATCGCCTTTACCTATTAGAATCCTCGTATCGCTGTAAGGGTTCTCAAGCTTTTCTCTGTCATAAAATTCCTTATCCTTAGGGCACATCTTTTCATATTCATTTTTAGCCCTCAATAATTCCTTTTTCGCGCTTTCCCTGCCTCTCGGATCGTTCTCCATTCCAAAAAGCACCACGCCCCTATAGATGTCTATAAGCTTCACTTAATCCTCCTCCTCCAAACAACTTGACACTTCAAACATTGTCACAAGTGTAAAGTTGTTTATTTTTTTAGCATTTTTACGAGCGGTGTTTCGTGTTTCTCAAAGGGATAAACGCTCATCCCCATACTGTACGCAAAAGGCGCCGTAAGAGCGGCATAAGGAGATAAACAAGACTTTTCTTTTGCGCTTTTATAAAAATAATCAGCAGGGCTGTGGATAAGTAAAAGATAAATAAGCCCTGCCAAAAGAATCCCTCTTCCTGATCCTGCTATGAGGCCCATGACCTTGCTGGCCAAGGAAACGTTTTCAGAAACGCCTAAAATTTTTCCAGCTCCCACAGCCAGCAGTTTAAATGCCAATAATACTGCTAAAAATATGAATAAAAACGCTGTTACATCGCCTTTTAGCCCTGTAAGCCTGGCGTGTTTGGCTAAAAATGAGCTCAAAACAATGTAGCTGTTAAATGACAGGATAAACGCTGAAAAAAGTCCCAGGAGCCTGAAAAATTCAGGCAAAATCCCGTTCTTGAAACCTATGTAACATGTTCTAAATAAAAGAGTTAAGAAAATTATATCAATCCAGTTAAATTTTATTTGAGGCATAAATTAGTTTGAGGAATTAATCCGAATATGAATGAAGTATACCACACACTTTGCGATTTGTCAAGGTCAGCTGGCAGGTTATTAGCTTGGATTTTATGGTATCAGGGCCGTCTATGTATACCTTTATATATCTGTCCGTATACCCCTGTAAAAGCCCCTGTTTATCCCTTTTGTCTTCCACCAGGACTTTTGCGGTTTTACCTATAAATAGCCTTTCAAATGCCCTGGAAAATTCGTCTGCTAGGCCCATTAGTTCTTTTTCCCTCGCTTCCACCACACTATTACTTATACTATCCTTATAGCTGTAAGCCGGGGTGCCTATCCTTTTCGAAAACCCGAAAACATGCATGCGCATAGGCTTTATTTCTCTGATAAAATTAACTGTGTTCTGGAAATTGCGCTCTTTTTCGCCAGGGAAACCCACCATTATATCCGTAGAAATGGCAATATCAGGGACCGCCTTTCTTATCCTGGCAACAGTATCTTTGTAATCATCTGCGGCATAGGGCCTATTCATCTTTTTCAGCACCTCGTCAGAACCGCTCTGAAAAGGGATGTGCAGGTGCTTGCAAAGTTTTTCCTTTGTCTTTATCTGATGTATAAGTTTATCCGTAACATCCTTTGGTTCAATAGAGCTGAGCCTCACACGCCAGTTTCCGCTTATCTCACACAAGGCATCTATCAGTTTTGAAAGGTTCATTTCTTTTGATATATCCCTGCCGAAAGAGCCCAGGCATATGCCTGTAAGGACTATCTCCTGATAACCGTTTTTTATAAGCTGTGAACACTCTTCTATTATATCTTCAAAAGGCCTGCTTCTGGATCTCCCCCTCACAACGCTTACCTTGCAATAAGAACACCTGTTGTCACAGCCATCCTGGATCTTCACGAATACCCTTGCGTGGCCTTCAAAGCCGCTGATACCATATCGCGGCTCGTGATTCACGGTGTGAGCGCCTATTATATAAGGTATATTGTATTTGTCCTTATTTTTTATAATAAAATCCGCGCCTTTAAGCTTTCGTAAATCCGTATCTTTCGCGTCTATCATGCATCCTGTGGCTATCACAATCTTATTCTTTTTTCTAAGCCCTGAGCGGATGGATTTCAGGGATTTGGAATCGCTTGCTGATGTTACGGTGCAGGTATTCACCACGCATATATCAGCGCCATCGCTATCCTCTGCCTCGATATACCCATTCTTTAGAAAATTCTCCCGGATCACCTGGGATTCGTACTGATTGACCTTGCATCCGAGCGTCTTTATATAAAACCTTTTCATAAATCTCCAGCGCGTTTTATAAGGCGTGTGGCTACCTTTAGATTATGTCTTGCTGTTCTATTCAGGGGATCCAGCCATAATGCCTTTATAAATTGAGCCCTGGCATCCCTGTGCCTTCCCAGTCTTCCGTAAAGATTCCCAAGGTTATTATAGGCATTTATGTCCCTGGGGTTTAACCTTAAAGCGTTTTTTAACTCTATAGAGGCCTCGTTGTATCTGGAGGCATCCAGATATAGCTTACCAAGCATGCTGTGAAGAATAGAAACTTCAGGCATTAGCCTTGCGGCCTTTTCCAGTGTCTCCATAGCCATATCAGAAAGCCCCACGCTTGTATATAACCTGGCTCTTGTTATGTATCTGGCTGGGAAAACACTCTGCCAGCTATGTTTATTCAATCTCACTATGTCTTTCTTTTTCGCTAAATCCACCCTGTATCTTTTTATTACGCCCCGATTCTCTTCCGTATCCCTTAAGAATACGCAGGCGATGTCGTCGCAATACACCAGCGCCCACTGCCTGGAATGATATAGATATGGTATCAACGCTCCTGTATTAGCCATCTCGTGCTGCAGGAAAATATAGTTAATATCGTATTTCCTTGCTAATTCTTCGAATAGCCCGGGATGCAACAGCCGTTTCCTGTAATCTTTTTCTATGAATTTGACGCCGTACACGGTATTCCTGCCGTCAATAAACACCCTTCTTTCCGGATACAGCCTCCATATAAGATAACATCCGCTGGAATAGTCATTGAACATATTGCCCTTTAAATCCGTCTTTACCAGAAAATCGATCGCCTTATCCGGATACTCTATCCTGCCCAGGCCAAACCTCAGGTCGTGATTAGTCTTTACATAATATTCTCCTGTGAATATACCCTTACACAGCAATAACAGGTACAGGGCCAGAATAATAGAAACAGCCTGCTTAAGGGCCTTTACAATATAATCCGGTATTTTTTTAATGGTAATTCCTTTCATGTAATAAGCTGCATATGGCGCTACTGCGAATCCATACAGAGGCATATGCCTCCTGGAGCTCATTGAAAGGTATAGAAACGCCGCAAAGATTATTATTCCGGAAGCGGCTATGAGCCTCCCCCTGAAAATAAAGATAAGGATGCTTATAATAAGGAACAAACGATAGTAAGGCGATATGTCAAGGTTAAGAAGGATATCGTTACGCAAAGGAGAAAGCCATTCGTCTATAAAATACATGCCTCCTGATTCTCTTATAGGAAAAAGTATCAGGTTATACCCATATGGCGTAAATCCGGCTGCGATAGTAAGTATAATGCCTGCATAAAAAAGTTTATTGAATCTTGCGCCTTTAATGACGTATTTATCGTCAAAACCACTGCGCCTTATTTTAGTATCTATAAATTCTCCGGCAATATATGCCCATACCAGGAAAACACCCATTATTGAAGCGCCGTGCAGATTGGTCCATAAAACCTGGAGCGGGATAAGGAGGTATATGAGGTTTTCTTTCTTCCCGGTCCACGAGCGCTTATATTTCCATAATATGTATAAAAAAACTGAGAATAAAAAAAGAGAAAATACGAGCGGCCTGGCTATATATTCCGGCTGTGAAAAGATAATGACGAGCGTAATCAGAAAAACTGCTGACAGCCAGTTCTTAGCGTCATACATAATCCTGAATAATATAAGAAATGCCAGGAATATAAATAACGCGCAGAATAAAAGGATCCCGTTCACCCCGGAAAATCTATAGACAATGTAAAAAATCACCTGCGACAGCCACTGGTGGTTCAACCATTCCCTGCCCTGGGCTGTATATGAATAGTCATCCACTGCCCTGATGCGCATATTTTCAAGGATTATACCTCCTGTCTTAATATGCATCCACGTGTCATTGGAGTCCACGGGGTGGATTACGAGCATGACAAGAACCGCGAAAACCAGGAATATAAGTATCTTTTTAAGCATCATTTCTCTAATTTATATATATCAAAATTAACCAGGCCGGAATCTTCCTTAAGGACTGTATAACCGCTTTTTAAACCATATGACTCCGGCCCTTTCCCTCCCTTATAGCATACAAAATAAATAGTACCCGGCGGCATGCCTTCCTTCTTTGTGACAATATTCAGCTTTTTCTCGTTTATATCTAAAAACATAAGCTGCCATTTTGGAAACAGAAACCATTCCGGCAGCCACACGCATACAGCCCCTTTCTTTTTCAGATAATCATAAAGCGCGCGCGGGTCTGTAAAATCAGCGCTATTTTCAATAAAATTTCCGGCCCGAAAATACGCGGCCCTTCCTCCGCTCTTTTTAAAACTGTACATATAATCATACCCCAGATAAAAAGAGTTTAAGGCAACAATCATAGACACTATCATTATCTTGACCCATTTTTTTACTCCCCATGCGCCTATGAATACAGCCATCAGCATAGTGCCAAACATTAAAGTTACCACGAAATACCTCATGGAAAACTTCATCAAAAACACCAGGTTGATCATACAGTTTAAGGCGAATAAACTGATTAACATCGTATCCCCGGCTTTATATTCCGGCAGCCATCTGTATCTGACTGCCAGAAATAAAAGGGACGCCATGAATAAAGCTGAATTAACAGGCGCGGGGTTAATCAGTATATCCCCTGTCATCCTCTTATAAAATATCCCGCCATTCATCATATCCAGAAAATACGGGATCCCGGAAAAAATTTTGTAGATAAAATCCTTATTGAAAACCTGCTCAAGCGTATAATACCAGCCGGAACCAGCCGGGTTAAAGACATGGGCACTATATATCAGGGATAACCTGATGAGAAAAAAACCAGAGACTATCGCAAGAAACAGGATATTGCCTTTATTTAAAATAATCCTGAACCTGTTCTTTATCAGAAAATACATTGCATACGATGCCAGGACAATGATAAATATTATGTGATTAAAAACCCCGAGTCCTAAAAATACGCCTGCCAGGGCCCTTGTTTTCAGTTTCCTGTCTTTTAACAGGTAATACAGCCCGCAGATCGCGAAAAACGGGAGCGTCATATGGGTTTCATCCGCAAATCTTGATTCTATAAAAAACCACGGTATGGTAAGAAATAAAAACGCCGCTATGATGCCTGTTTCTCTCCCGTACAGTTTTTCAAGAACCTTATATGCGAAAAATATCGTCAAAAGGCTTAAAACAACAACCGGCAGCCTTAATGAAAACACATTTATGCCCATGATATGATAAAACGGTATCCTCAGATAGCTTATAAGGGGGCCTGTGTAATAATTAAAACCTATAAGCGTAAGCGGCTTATGCATCATAAAGAAGGTTTTTATGCCGTAAAGCGCCTCATCCCCGTGCAGGCCCGGCACAGAGCCCAGATATATAAATCTGGCTAAAGACAATACAGTGATTAAAAATAATATCATAGATTTTATTTATCGCAGTTCATAGTTCAGGCAGGCCAATACATATATACCTGCTGTGTCAGACTTGAGGACCAGCTGGCCCAGAGAGCATATCTTGAATCCATTTTCCTTTGCCATCTTAACCTCCTGGGGGCTGAAATCTCCTTCAGGGCCTATGAATATTGAAATATCTTTATGGGGCGCGCCTTTTAATATGGATTTTAATGGCCTTGCTTCCTTATCAAGCGCCGCGAATATCACCAGGCTGCTTTTCTTCGCCTCTTCCAGGGCCTTATTAAAATCCGCGATACCTGAAACCGCAGGCAGGTTGACCCTGCCGCATTGCTTGGAGCTGGCCATGGCGATCTTAGACCATCTTTCTATTAATTTATTTGCCTTATCTTTTATATCAGGCACTGTCCTTTCTGTTACTATAGGGACGATATTTTCGACCCCTAATTCCACCGCCTTTTCTATTATTAATTCCATCTTGTCCTTTTTCGGTATTGCCTGATAAAGGGTGGAACTAAAAACCGTATCTGATTTCAGGGGCTTCTCAGACTCTATCTCTATGACCACGGAGATCTTGCTTATTGATTCAATAACGCCTGTAAATTCCCTGCCCTTGCCGTCAAAGATATTTACGACCGCGCCCTTTTCGAGCCTCATGACATCGCGGATATGATGTATCTCGCGCCTGTCTCGTATATCTATTATATTTTTATCAGGGAATATAGAATCAGGGGAAACATAGAAACGCATGAATCTTCCTTTGAAATTTGCGAAGCGGATTTGGTGGACCTGAGCGGGATCGAACCGCTGACCTCCTCGTTGCGAACGAGGCGCTCTACCAACTGAGCCACAGGCCCGGACCTGTAAAGTAAATAAAATTATACCATTTTTAGCCTGCCCCATCAACAACTTTACACTTATAACAATGTCACAAGTGTCAAGTTGTCGGGGTTAATGGAAGCTTGCGAAACGGGGATAGCAGGAGAAATAAAATATCTGGCTCTGGCCGTTATAACTTGCTGTTATTGAGCCGGTAAAAGCTGTTGTAACTGTGCCGCTCTCTATCTTATTGAGCGTAAGGCCTGTAACAGACACCTTTTCCATCAAATCCTGCGGAGAGCCGCTGCCTTCCTGAAAATACAGTTTTTTATCAGTATCGTTATATGTATAACTATAACTGGTATAATTAGAGCTATTCCCGTAAGCAGTTGAGGTAATTGGGTCAGCGGCGCCTGTGTATATTCTTATATCAAGCTGGTTGGCTGTAACCGTAAAGGGCGCTGTATTTTTATCTCCCATAGCCTGCATAGCGTATTTATAGATATGCTGGATAGCGTATTGGGCTTCAGAGCTTATAACAGCCTTGTCCCTCGCAGTTATATAGAACCGCCTGGCTGCCAGATACAGGCTGGATACAGCGAGGAATATGACGCTCATTAAAAGAACCGCTATAAGTATCTCTAATAATGTCACGCCTTTTTTATTATGTTGCATAGAATTTCGTCACCACCTCAACCTCGTAGGTTGCGGCCTGTTACTAAT
>JAUYDX010000048.1 GCA_030691625.1 Candidatus Omnitrophota bacterium
GGCAACTTGCGAAGTTGGACAGGTGGAAAATATATGCTATTAGAGATAAAAGATTTAAAAGTAAGTTATGGCGGGGTGGAAGTGGTAAGGGGGGTTGATCTCGCTATTGATAAAGGCGAGTGCGTGGGTCTGATAGGCGAATCAGGGTGCGGTAAAACCACAGTGGGTTTAAGCATTACAAAACTTATACCCAGTTGTAAAGGCAATATCAATGGAGGTGAGATTTTATTCAGCGCCAGGGATATATTGAAACTAGATCCCGAAGAGCTTAGGAAAATAAGAGGACATGAGATTTCTTACGTGTTTCAGGAGCCTTTCAGCTCGCTGAACCCTGTTTTTACTATTTATGAGCAGATAAGAGAGGCGCTGGAAGAAAAAGATAATAGCGATGCCAGGGTAGCTGAGATTTTAAAAAGCGTGGGGCTGGAGAAGATTATAGGCAGAAAGAATATGTATCCTCACGAGCTTTCAGGCGGAATGCAGCAGAGGGCAATGATAGGCATGGCAATAGCGTCTAAGCCGAGCATTGTAGTGCTGGACGAACCTACAACAGCGCTCGACGTCACTGTCCAGCGCCAGATACTGGACCTTATAATGGAGCTTAAAGAAAAAATGGGACTTGCGATTTTATTCATATCGCATGACTTAAGGATGGTTTTTAATATCGCTGACAGGATATCTATTATGTACGCGGGTAAGATAATGGAAAGCGGCTTAAAGGAAAAAATAGCTTCGCGACCAGCGCATCCTTATACGATGGGCCTGATAGATTCAATCCCCTCTTTGGAGCACAGGAAAAGGACTTTTAACGCAATAGGCGGGAAAGCGCCTTTGTTTTCAGATCTGCCCAGGGGGTGCAAATTTTATCCCAGGTGCAGATTCAGGATAGACAAGTGTCTGGAAAAAGAGCCAGAACTTGAAAACGTATCCAGCGGCCAGGCGTCAAGGTGTATAAGAGTGAGGGATGTTGTTCATTAACCAATTCCAAACAACTTGACACTACAAACATTGTTACAAGTGTAAAGTTGTTGGGGTTTAGAGGCGGCAAGAGATATGGAGCTTGTAAGAGTTAACAATTTATGCAAAACTTTTAAGAAACACGCTGTGCCTGCTGTGGACGGGGTGAGTTTTTCTGTTTTTAAGGGAGAGGTCCTGGGCCTCGTGGGCGAATCGGGATGCGGCAAGACCACGCTCGCGAAATTGATATTGCGCCTGGCAGGCGCTGATAAAGGCAGTGTCTATTATAAAGGAATGGATTTACTAGGGATTTCCCATGGCGAGATGAGAGGGATGCGAAAAAGTTTACAGATAATATTTCAGGATCCGTACGCGTCTTTAGATCCCAGAATGAGGATAGGCAGCGTAATAGAAGAGGTTTTTGATATTCATAAGGATATCCCTTCGGCTGAAAGGAAAAGTAAAACCATAGAGCTTTTAGAGTCAGTAGGCCTGGGAGAGGCGTATCTGGCCAGGATGCCTTCAGAGCTATCAGGAGGGGAGCGCCAGAGGGTGGGGATCGCGAGGGCGCTGGCCACTGACCCGGAATTTATAATATGCGACGAGCCTGTTTCAAGCCTTGATATTTCTATTCAGGCGCAGATATTGAATCTTTTAATAGAACTGCAGAAGAAAAAGAATCTTACGTATTTATTTATAAGCCACGACCTCGGAGTGATAGGCTCTATATGCGACAGGGTCATGGTCATGCAGTCAGGACGGATAGTGGAAATGGAAAAATGCGAAGATGTATTTAAAAATCCTAAAGAGGATTATACCAAGACCCTTTTAAAGGCGGTATTCTTATGAATATAAGAGCGATGCGGATAATAGATTACTGGCTGGGCAGGCCATTATGCTTTTTATTCAGCGTAGCGAATTTTATTGCGAGGATAATAGGGCTTGGCAGGAGAAAGCAGAAGGCCGGGCAAGAAAAGATATTATTTATAAAGCTTTCAGAGATGGGAGCAATAGTCCTGGCGTATCCTCTTATGAATAAGATGAAAGAAGAGCGCCAGTCAGAGGAGATGTTCTTTTTAACGTTTTCAAAGAATAGGGACATATTTAAGATATTAGGCGGGATTATCCCGGATAAGAACATTTTTGTTATACGCGAGGACTGTATATTTTTATTTATTATGGATACGTTTCGGGTTATCAGTAAGATAAGAAAGGAAAAGATAGATATAGTCTTTGATCTAGAGCTTTTCTCGCGCTTTACATCGATACTGGCGTATTTAAGTAATGCCAGAAAAAGCATAGGGTATTTTAAGTTTACATTTGAAGGTTTGTACAGGGGTAGTCTTTTGACCCACAGGTTCCAGTATAATCCGTTCTTACATATCAGTAAGTCGTATCTGGCTTTACTGCAGGGGATCGAAAAAGAAAAGAAGCTAAGCCCGGAATTAGAAAAAAGAATAGAGGATTCAGAAGTCAGCCTGCCCGGGTTTATTTCAGAGACAAAGATAAAAGATGCGATGAAACAGAGATTAAATGAATGCGGCATAGGCCAGGGAAAGAGGATCATACTTATAAATCCCGGAGAAGGGGCTTTGCCTTTAAGAGAATGGCCCATAGAGAATTTTATAGCATTATCCAGGAGGATTTTGGAAAATAGCGCTGACTGCATCGTAATCATCGGCACTAAAGACGCTTCAAAAAAGTCAAAATTACTCTCCGGCGCGCTTAATAATAAAAGGTGCGTGGATTTTACGGGTAAGACAAGTCTGGATGAACTCATGGAATTATTCAATATCGCCAGTATTTTAATCACAAACGACTGCGGATTAGCGCATCTGGCAGCGCTTACCCCTATAAAAAAGCTGGTTTTTTTCGGCCCGGAAACCCCGCGCGTTTTCGGGCCATTAGGCGATAATAATACTATTTTTTATTCACACCTGCCGTGCTCCCCGTGCCTGTCCGCTTTTAACAACAGGGACTCACAGTGCCGTGACAACAAATGCCTCAAGGCAATTGACCCAAATTATGTATATCAATTAATTAAAGATTTGTAGGGGACGGTTTAAAACCGTCCCCTACGATTCCAAAAATTTTTCTTGAAAAAATATAGTTTATATGGTATAATTTTAAAAGATTATAAAAGTATTTAGGAGTCTATTATGTTTTCAAACAAGCCTTATTTAAAAATAATTTCAACCACAGTATTTTTAATATTCTTATTAACTAATGTATACCCTTCTTGTGCATTAGCTTTAAGGCCTAATTTGATGGGAGATAAGGGAAAAGAAGGCCTTAGATGGAAAATTGCTGTGCAAGAAGTCGCAAAATTCAGTATACATAATTACAGGCCTGGATGGACATTTAAAGGGTGGGTAGTTAGTAAAAAAGCTATAATAGATAATTTTAGAATTTTTCATGGAGGTTGGAGGGAGAAAGAAGGTGCATCTATAACTGCTCAGGACAGAAAGGAAGCTCTAAAATTGGTTAGGATTCTTGCGAGAAAACTTGCTGAGAATAGAATAGAAACTTATTCTACATTGACATATGCCATTCCTGATATAGCGTTAAGAGCGCTAAATATTGACGAGTTTAAGCTACTTATAGGTATTGGAATAGAGCTTGCTAAGCGCGGAGAAAATCCCTCCGAGATATTACAATTTTGTTCGAACATAGTTTGGTTGGTAAGAGGTATTAACGAGCCGGAACTATTTGCAGATCTAGTAATAGAAGCAGTTGCCAATCATGATATAGATCAAATAGACTCAGTTGATAAAATAAGATATTATCTTCCTAAAGTAGGAATAATAACAGACAACGAAGCAAAAAAGCTATTTATGATTCTTGGAATAGAGCTTTTTAGAAATAAGGCAAATCCTTCGGGATTAGAGCCTTCTATTATATATGAAGCGTCAGCGAGAAACATTGAGGTGCTGAGAAAGTTTATAGATATGGGAATAAATTTAGCTAAACATGGAGAAGAACCCTGGGAGCTATTAATGCAGACTATTCCAGATGAATATGAAGTATTGCCAAATGATAATGCGCGGCGTCTATTTATAGATCTCGGTATAGAACTTAGTAGGGAGGGAGTAAAACCTGATGTTGCTTTGTATGCTTTTTCTGAGGCAAGTTTGTTAACACGGGATCAGAAAAAATTACAATCTATATATAATGAATTATTAAAGCTCAATATAAAACTTAGTCAAGAAGGTGTCAAACTTGAGCCGTGGCATTTAAGAGAATCTATGGCTAATTTGACTAAGGTGGCAATAACTGCCAATAGTGATGAAATACGCAAAGAATTATATGCGGAATTTGAAAAGGCAGTAATAAAACTTTCTGTAACAGATGAAGGTCTTTATGGGCTAAGCGCTCTTCAGGAAATACCCCCTATTATTACTGATATTAAAGAAAAAGTCCAATACGTTACGAATGCTTTAAGAAATGCTTTATAGTAGTTCATAGATACAGATAAACAAGACTACTTTAATTAAAGTTTGATTAACTATTTTAACCGCGTAGGAAGCCTAAAGGCCACCTACGCGGTTTTTTTATGCAGTTTTTCATTAAAATAGGAAATTAAATCAACTATAGATCCTTCGGCTGTCAGCCTCAGGATCAAGCAAAATTGCGCTACGCATGGCAATTTTGCTTGACAAGGTTCATCACTTGTGATACACTTTTATTTAGAGGGAGGGAAGGGTTATGTCAACTAAGCATCCGAGGTTAAATGTTGTGCTGGAGGAGCCTTTGTATATGTCACTGAAGAGGCTTGCGAAGAAAGAGGGTATGTCTTTGTCGCTGAAGGCAAGGGACTTGATACGCGAGTCTCTTGCTGAGTATGAGGATTCTTACTGGTCTAAAAAGGCAGAGGCAAGGGAAAAGACGTTTCATCCGCATAAGGCAATGACCCATAAAAAGGTATGGAATGATTAGATGGACTATAATATTCTATATCATCATCTGATTAAAAAAGAAGATCTGCCAGGGATACCTGTAAATATCAGAGATAGAATTAAGGCGGCTATTGAAGAGAGACTGCTTAAAGAGCCATTTCTGGCAGGCGCGCCATTGCGCCATAGTTTAAAAGGACATAGGAAGATGCGGATAGGAGATTATCGGATTATTTATAGAATAGAAAAGAATAATATTATAGTGTTAAAAATAGGGCATAGAAAAGATATATACTGGAAGGTTTTTTCTAGAATATAGATTGCTTTGCTTTGGTTGCCATTGACATAACCCGTGTCGTCTGGTATATTAACCAATATGAGTAATGCGAACGAAATAAGACATAGTCATTTCAGGCAGTTTGAGAAATTGACGCCGGAAGAGCGGATTAGATGGGCGCTTAGCGCAGGCTATTCGCTATGGCAGGCCATGCCAAAAGATTCTAAGAAATACGCTGAAAGGTTGAGAAATGGCTGGAAAAAATATCTTTCCTGTTCCAGAAATTCCGTTAAAAGCCCTTAAGAGATTCGCTGGAGAAAAGCTCCCGTTTGTTATTGTTGGCGGAGTGGCTATCGCGCTACATGGTATTCCCAGGAGTACGATAGATATTGACATTGTGATGCCTGCAGAGGCTGAGGCAGCAGGGAAACTATTTTCAGTGATGCGGCATGCAGGCCTTTTAAGCCGCGACAGATACATTTTTACACTCATAGACAAGCCGCATTTATTAATCGGACAGTGGATGACATTGCAGGATAAGTCAGGCATGGAGATTATTGACATATTTTTTGAAAGCGAAAAAGAGTTTACAGGGCTTTTGAAACACGCAAAGAAAATAAAAATGGCAAGGTTAAATTTTTATGTAGCGTCTCTGGATGACCTTGAAAGAATGAAGAGGATGTCTGCTAGGGCTATAGATATGGCAGACATTGCTTTAATAGAAGAGAAGAAAGGCAGTAAAGATAAGTAGGTAAGATTGCTTCGGCCGCATTTGGCGGCCTCGCAATGGGCATTATATTAACCACCCTAACCGCGTAGGAGGCCTAAAGGCCACCTACGCGGTTTTATTATTTAATTGCATTTTATGCAGGGGTATTGTAAAATAAATTCTCTATGAGAAATGTGCTTACTTTTATAATGGCTGGGGGGAAGGGCGAGAGGCTTTCTCCGCTCACAAAGGATAGGACCAAGCCTGCGGTGCCTTTCGGGGGCATATACAGGATTATAGATTTTACGCTTTCAAACTGCATCAATTCCGACCTCAGGAAGATACATGTGCTTACCCAGTACAAGTCTTATTCGCTTACAAGGCATATCTCTATGGGATGGAATGTGCTGAACGGCGAACTGGGCGAATATATAGACGCTATACCTGCGCAGCAGAGGGTGGATGAGGAGTGGTATAAGGGCACAGCTGATTCTATTTATCAGAATATATACGCTATTGAGGATGAAAAGCCGGAATATGTTTTGATCCTGGCAGGGGATCATGTGTATAAAATGGATTACAGAGAGATGCTGAACTTCCATAAGGAGAAGAAAGCGGATCTTACTGTGAGTGTGATAGAGGTGCCGAAAGAAAGAGCGGGAGAATTCGGCGTATGCGAGATAGATAAAGACAGTAAGGTAAAAAACATTGTAGAAAAGCCAAAGAAGCAGGTGGAAAATATAAGCGGCGGAAAGACTGTTTACGCGTCAATGGGGATTTATATATTTAATACTGAGACGCTGGAAAAGATACTGGAAAAAGACGCCAAGAATGAAAAGTCCAGCCATGATTTCGCGAAAGACATTATTCCAATGATGATAGCTTCCAGCAGGGTTTACGCGTTTAATTTAAGAGATAAAGAGGCAGGTAATCCTAAGTACTGGAGGGATGTGGGTAGTATTGATGCCTATTTTGAGGCCAATATGGATTTAATCCAGGTGATACCGCCGATAAATATATATGATAAGGAATGGCCTTTCAGGACTTATCAGGAGCAGTATGGCCCGGCAAAGAGCGTGTGGGCAGAAGAGGACACGAATAGGATAGGCATGGCATTGAATTCTATCATATCAAATGGCTGCATAATAAGCGGCGGAAAGGTAAAGTCCAGCATCCTTTCTCCTGATGTGAGGATAAACAGTTTTTCAGAGGTGTCGGATTCAATACTGATGGAAGGCGTGGACATAGGCAGGTACGCTAAGGTGCGCAGGGCCATAATAGATAAAAACGTGAAAGTGCCGCAGAAGATGGAAATAGGATATGATCTGAAAGAGGACAAAAAGAGATTTACCGTAACAGAATCCGGAATAGTAGTCATACCAAAGGGCATGGTGTTATAGATGATACGAAAAGCTACGATAAGCGACATAAAGGAAATTCAGGATCTTATAAATTTTTACGCGAAACAGGACCGGATGCTGCCCAGGTCATTGAACGAGCTTTACGAAAATATAAGGGATTTCTTTGTTTATGAAGAAGGCGGGAAGATTTTAGGGTGCTGCGGCCTGCATATCGCGTGGGAGAATCTGGCTGAGATAAAATCGCTTGCTGTAGAAGAATCCCAGCAGAAAAAAGGCATAGGCGAGAAGCTGGTAAAAGAGGCCCTGGATGACGCCAGGAAACTCAAGGTAAAAAGGGTTTTTGCCCTGACCTACGCGCCTGTATTTTTTGAAAAATTAGGGTTCAAGAGAATAGAACACGCGGAACTGCCGCACAAGATCTGGTCAGAGTGCATTAAATGCGTGAAGTTTCCTGACTGCGCGGAAAACGCGCTGGCGATGGATATTTAGTTCTCGACTAAGCTTACGTGTATAGTAGCTATGTCCGCTCGAACAATATTCTTCGAGCGAAGTCGAGAAGAATATTGTGAATTATGGCATATACGATCACTGAAAAGATATTACTGGCTCATGCGGATAAGAAGACTGTGGCGCCTGGGGATTTTATCTACGCGAAGATAGACCTCGCGCTCGGTAACGATATTACCGCGCCTATAGCGATACAGGAGTTCGAGGCAATCGGAGCGAAAAAGGTTTTTGACAGACGAAAAATAGCGCTTGTGCCGGATCACTTTACCCCTGCGAAAGACAAGAAAAGCGCGGAGCAGGCGAAGGTGCTGGCAAATTTCGCGAAGAAACACAAGATAGAGAATTATTTTGAAGTGGGCAGGATGGGAGTGGAGCACGCGCTTTTGCCAGAGAAGGGGCTCGTGGGGCCAGGGGATCTGGTCATAGGCGCTGATTCGCATACGTGCACATACGGCGCGCTCGGCGCGTTTTCTACAGGTATTGGATCTACTGATCTCGCGGCAGGGTTTATAACAGGGTGCGTGTGGCTTAAAGTACCCGAGACTATTAAATTTGTTTATAGCGGAAAATTGAAAAAATGGGTCGGAGGCAAAGATCTGATTTTACATACTATAGGCGATATAGGCGTGGACGGCGCTTTATATATGGCAATGGAATTCACAGGTGACGCAATAAAGGCCTTACCGATGGATGACAGATTCGCAATGTGCAATATGGCAATAGAGGCAGGAGGCAAATCAGGTATTATAGAGCCGGACGAGATCACGAAAAAATATGTTACTAGCGAGGGCAGAAAAAAGAAGGGCGTATTCTATAAAAGCGATGAAGGCGCGAAATATCACAAGGTAATAGAATATGACGCGGATAAAATAGAGCCGCAGGTTTCAGCGCCGCATCTGCCGAGTAATTCCGGGCCTGTGAGCAAATTTAAAAAGGTAAATATAGACCAGTCAGTTATCGGGTCGTGCACTAATGGAAGGATTTCAGATTTAAGGATAGCCGCGCAGATTTTAAAAGGGAAAACTGCGAATTCGCGCGTAAGGCTTATAATAATCCCTGCGACCCAGAAGATATATAACCAGGCGATAAAAGAAGGCCTGGCTGAAATATTTTTAAAGGCGGGCGGGGTGTTTTCTACGCCGAGCTGCGGGCCGTGCCTGGGCGGGCATCTGGGGATACTGGCGAGCGGAGAAAAGGCAATTGCCACCACAAACAGGAATTTCAGGGGCAGGATGGGTAGTCCTGACAGCGAGGTATATCTCTCAAATCCGGCTGTGGCTGCGGCAAGCGCTATTAAGGGAAGAATCGCGCATCCGGAAGAGGTTTGATATGAAATTTAAAGGCAAGGTCTGGAAATTCAAGGACGACGTTAATACGGACGAGATAATTCCTGCCAGGTATCTGAATACCATTGACCCGAAGGAATTTGGCAGTCACTGCATGGAAGACATTGACGCTGAGTTCTCCAAAAAGATATCTAAGGGTGACATAATCGTGGCGGGCAGGAACTTTGGCTGCGGCTCTTCAAGGGAGCACGCGCAGATCTCCATAAAAGGCGCTGGGATTTCGTGCGTGATCGCGGAAAGTTTTGCCAGGATATTTTTAAGGAACGCGATAAATATGGGCCTTCCAATACTGGAGATCAAGGATATCAGCGGGATAAAGGAAGGGGATTATCTAGAGGTCGATTTAGCTGGCGGGGCAGTGACGGATCTTACAGAGCATAAAGAATACAAGGCAAAGCCGCTGCCGAAATTTATACAGGAGATCATCCGCTCAGGCGGGTTATTAAAATGGGTACGAAAGAGAGGAATGAGGAAATGCACAGGATAGCAGTGATAGCTGGAGACGGAACAGGGCCAGAGGTTATAAAAGAGGGCCTGAAGGTTTTAAGCGCTATAAGTAAAAAGGCAGGTTTCAAATACGAGACAGTGGATTATGATTTAGGCGGAGCCAGGTATTTAAAGACAAAGGAACTGGTGCCTGAATCTGTCTTAAAGGAACTCGCTAAGGTGGATGCCATATATCTGGGCGCAATAGGGCATCCTGATGTAAAACCAGGGATACTGGAACAGGGGATTCTTTTGAAGCTCAGATTTGCGCTGGATCAGTATATAAATTTAAGGCCAGTGAAGCTTTACAACGCAAATTTTTGCCCATTAAAGGATAAAAAAGAGTCGGATATAGATTTTGTGGTGGTGAGGGAAAATTCAGAAGGGCTTTATAAGGGCCTGGGGGAATTTCAGAATAAAGATACCAAGGACGAGGTGGCAATACAGATTTCCCATAACACAAGAAAAGGCGTTGAGCGCTGTATCAGGTATGCCTTTGAATACACTAAAAAGAGAAATAGAAATAAAAAATTAACGCTTTGCGGAAAGACTAATGTCCTGACATTCGCGTGGGATCTGTGGCAGAGGACATTTAATGACGTGGCAAAGGAATATAAGGATATAACCACTGATTACGCCCACGTGGATGCCACTACAATGTGGTTTGTAAAAAATCCTGAATGGTTTGACGTGATAGTGACAGATAATATGTTCGGAGACATTATTACTGACCTGGGCGCGATGATCCAGGGCGGCATGGGTATCGCGGCTGGCGGAAATATAAATCCTGAAGGCGTTTCAATGTTTGAGCCCATAGGCGGTTCAGCTCCGAAATATACAGGCAAAAATGTAATCAATCCTCTGGCAGCCATATGCGCAATGGGAATGATGCTGGAAAATCTGGGCGAGGAAAAGGCAGCCAAGAGCGTGGAGGACGCTGTTATAAAGGTGGTAAAGACAAAATTAAAGTCGCTCGCAGCAGGCAAAATGGGGTATTCGACAACCGAGGTAGGCGACCTGGTTATAAAAAATCTTTAAAGTTGTTGGGGACATAGAGGGATAAAATATGAAAAAGACTAAATATAATGTAGCGGTTATAGGCGTGGGAGTGGTGGGGATAGAGATGCTGAGGGTATTAAAGCAGAGAAATTTTCCCGTAGGGAAACTGACTGTGCTGGCGCGTTCAGCCAGGAATATTAATGTGGACGGGGTGAGCTATCCTGTGCAGGCAGTATCCAATGAGGCGTTTGAAGGCGTGGATATTGCCTTATTCGCAGGTACCGAAGGAGAAAAAGGCGCGGCAGTTACTTACGCCAGTGAGGCTGTAAAACGGGGAGCCGTAGTAATAGATAACGGCGCTGATTTCAGGATGGACCCAAAGGTGCCGTTAGTGATACCTGAAGTTAACGCAAAAGACGTGAAAAAACATAAAGGCATAATAGCGAATCCGAATTGCTCCACTATACAGATGGTAGCGGCGCTGTGGCCTATTTATCAAAAGGCAGGGCTGAAAAGGGTAGTTGTAACTACATTACAGGCTTCGTCCGGCGCTGGTAAATCAGCTGTAGAGCAATTAAAAGAGGAAAATTCCATTATTGCAAAAGGTGGATACGAAAATGTGCATGCTGACCTTCTGGATCGGTCTATGCCCCAGCAGTTAGCTTATAATGTATTTCCGCATATAGGCGGTTTCAGCGATTTTGATTACACCAGCGAAGAGTGGAAACTCGTGAAAGAGGCCCATAAGATCATGCACGATGATAAAATAAATATCTCCGCTACCACTGTTAGGGTGCCTGTCAGGACCGGGCATTCTGAGGCGGTCTATATTGAAACGGATAAAGTTATATCTCCTGAAGACGCCAGGTGCGCGCTTTCCAAATCCAGCGGCATTATAGTGATAGACGACCCGAAAAATAGCTTATACCCGATGCCAAAAGACGCAGAAGGTAAAGACGAGGTTTTTGTGGGCAGGATCAGAAAAGACCCGTTTGTGAAAAATGGGCTGTGGCTATGGGTAGTGGCTGATAATCTGCGTAAAGGCGCTGCCACTAACGCTGTACAGATCGCGGAATGCGTAATATCAAACTGATAATCGAATACGACGGATCCGGATTTAACGGCTGGCAGGCGCAGGTTCAAAAGGGAAGGCTAAGGACAATACAGGAAGAAATAGAGAAGGCCGCAAAAAAACTTTTCGGAAAAAAGATCTCTCTGACAGGCGCCTCGAGGACTGATTCAGGCGTCCACGCCAGGGCGCAGGCAGCGAATTTCAGGATAGATTCAAGGTTATCGCTGGATAAAGTCAAGAACGGTTTAAATAACTATCTGCCTCGCCGCATCTCAGTAGTTTCCGCAGAAGAAGTTCCGGTAAAATTCCATTCCAGGTTTAATTCAAAGGGAAAATTATATAAATATACCATACTGAACAGGCAGACAAGGTCGCCTTTACTTGAAAGGTATTCCGCTTTTGTGCCTTATAATCTTAGTCTGCCGGATATGAAAAAGGCAGCGAGGTATCTGGTGGGTAAAAAAGATTTCAAGTCATTCCAGGCAATGGGTAAAAAAGAGAAAAGTTCGGTAAGGACTATCAAGAGGATAGATATTATTTCCAGGCCCCCCGCGATAGAGATATATATGGAGGCGGACGGGTTTTTATATAATATGGCCAGGAATATCGCAGGCACGCTGATAGAGGTAGGTAGAGGCAGGTTCAGGCCTGAATATGTTAAAGAGATATTAGAGAAAAAACAGAGGCCCTTAGCCGGCCAAACTGCGCCTGCGAAAGGGCTGTGTCTCGAAAAGGTATTTTACTGATGGGATATGACATAGCTTTAAAAAAATCCTGGGATGCGCTGGAAGGATCCGCCATCAAGGAAAGATACGTCAGATTCTTCAATGACGAGTACGAGATAAATTATTCTGATAGAATTGTTCTTTCAATGTCCTGCAATGCGCCTGCCAAGGATTACTATAAGCTTCTGATCCTTCACTATCTTGCCAATCAGCATAAAGTAGCCAGCGCGAGCGCCGATAAGTGGATATCCTTTAAAGAGCTCGACGGCGGGGAGTCGTATTTCTCAGCTTTCCGCAAAAGGGCTATAGACCCGGTCATTAAAAAATACGGGGATAATCCATTGGCTATAATTGAGCGGGGCAAATCTTTCAATGCCGAAAAAATAGGCACCGGCACCGCGGCCATTTCCATAAACGCCTTTCCGAAAATAAAAATAGCCATTATACTCTGGGCAAAGGACGAGGAATTCAGCGCAGAATGCAGCATGCTTTTTAATCAGGAAATAAAAGAGATATTGCCTACCGAAGATGTGGCTGTATTAGGCGGCATAACCGCGGCTTTGATATAAGGATGGTGCGTGGCACCAATTTAATATGGATAGAGTTTGGTATGAGGTGGATCCGTTTAACAGGCTTATTGTGGCCGGCCCGCCAGGTAAAGAGAGGCGCTCCAGGGTCAGGAAGTTCCGAAGATTGGTTTCAGGCAGGTTCAAGATAGATACCGGTAACGAGCTTTTCTACGAAGTCAATAAATCTTCAGATGCAGATATCCCGCAAAAGATAAAATTCTCAGGCAAATACTCTCTGGATAAAAATCATAACCTGGTCTTTACGCTCAATAAATGGAATAACCAGTGCGAGGGGAATAGACTTACTTTAAAGACCAGGATAATGGACGCGAAGAGTAACGAGATCACGCTGCTGGTAAATTCCAAGGCGGATAAGAATAAAGGCCTAACTTATATAATGAAACTTTACGGCGTGTGGCAGGCTGATAAGCGTAATAGGCTTATGTTCGGGGTAGAAAGGGATCCTGGGCGCGCGGATAATCTGACGCTTTCCGGCGCGTGGGAGATAAATAAGAATAATGAGATAGTTTACAGGCGCGGGAAGGAATCGCAGGCTATTATTTTCAGGGGCTCCTGGGATATTTCTGACAGGAATAGAATAAGTTATGCGCTTGATAAAAAAATAAACTCAGGATTTAATTTTAAGGCTTCTCTTGGCGCCGTGGTTTCAAAAGCCAAGGATAAATCTCTTGTCTTTGATGTAGGTATAGGGATATCCAAGGCTAAAAAGCTGCGCAAAAAAGTTATTTTCTCGGGCAAGTGGAAAATGGATAAGGGCAAAGAGCTTATTCTGGAGACATCTGACGCGGAACAGGCTGGGGTGAAGTTAAAGCTTACAAAAGAAATGTTTGACAAGAGTGCCATAGCTTATATAGAATCTATATTTAGGGATGAAGAAGGGTATGTCGGCGGAGGCATAGCGTTTAAATGGTAAAGAAAAAGGCAGGTTTTACGCTTCTGGAGCTAATGATAGGCGTGTGCGTGCTTATCGTGGCGCTCGTGGGACTATTAAGTGTCTTTGCCCACATGATATCTCTCAATGAAAATTCCAGTAAGCTCACGCTGGGAGTGGCCGCGTGCCAGGCAAAACTGGAAGAGATGCGGAATTCCACATTTTCCATTTTATACACTACCTACAATAATACAAGCTTTAATCCCAGCGGTTTCGCAACAGGCGAGGCAAAAGGCGCCATATCAATAAATAATTCAAATCCAAATCTTTTACAGGTTTCTGTAAATGTTTCCTGGAGGACGCGCTCTAACAGGGTGATAGGCGGGGATCAAAACCTCAATGGAGTCCTGGATGCGGGAGAATCTTCGCTGAATTCCCCGGCATCCATCACCACTCTTATTGGCCAGAGATGATTAAAAAATATAAAGGTTTTACCTTAATTGAAATAGTTGTCGTGGCGTTTTTATTTTCAATAATCTCCGCGGCTATTTTTAGCGTGCTCGCGACCGGCAGAAACTCCCTTACTTCCGGAGAATCGCGGGTAGGCGTAGTGCAGGCGTGCAGAAATGGACTTGATTCCATGATAAAAGAATTAAGGCAGGCAGGCGCAGCCACGATAACAGGGGTGCCGGCAAACGGCACAAACTACAGCTCAATAACATTTCAGATACCTGCGGCCATAGCCAGCGCGGGTATAACATGGTCAAACGCTATCCAGTACAGCCTGGGAGGTTTAAATGGCACGCAGTTGATCAGGACACAGTCAGGGAACCAGAAGGTCCTGGCAAACAATATCTCGGCAGTAAGTTTTAATAGGAGCGCCGCGAATCCTAATGTGGTGAATATAAATATCACGGCGCAGAAAAATACATTTCCGGGTTTTACAGCAGGGCAGACTATCGTAACACTTAGTTCGCAGGTAAGGGCTAGAAACTAATATGCTGAATTTAAAAAATAGAAAAGGTTTTGTGCTCGTCACAGCTTACATGGTGGTGGCGGTTCTCGTGATAATGGCCACGAGTTTTTCAGCCAGGACCATCAGCGAAAAAAGGGTGGCTGACAAGGAAAGGGACACTGTCCAGGCGCTGTGGCTCGCAGAGGCAGGCGTGGACAGGGCTATTCAGGAACTGCCCGCTACGCCTTTATCAGGCACGCTAGGCCAGGGCGCGTATTCTACTCAGACAACTGCTTTGGACTCATCCGCTTATCTTATAACTTCAATAGGCGGGGTCCCAGATGCCAATGCAGCCAGCGCTAATAATGCTATCAGAAAACTCAGCGTGGTTTTGCAGCGGGCTATGAGCCCTGGTAATCCAGGAGACGTGACCAGCGCTATTACTGCAACCGGAGCTGTCACTATAAAAGGAAGCGCTGTTGTAAATGGCGAAGTGGATGAAAACCAGGTTTTCGATTTCGAGGAGATATTCGGGATATCTAAAAGCGCCATGAGAAGCAGGGCCACGCGAATCTACACAGATCCAGCCAATAATATTACCCCTGTAAATCAATGCACGTGGGTGGATATGAACAGCATAACTGAAATGAAAATCACAGAGACTGGCTGGTCAGGAAGCGGAATACTGGTTGTGGACGGAGACCTGAATATAACAGGAGGGACTTTTTCAGGCATAATATGGGTGATAGGCACGCTGACGGTGAGCGGCAACCCTATTATAGACGGCGCTTTATTTGTGGAAAGCGGGGCAGAGGTTAATACCCTTACAGGTAACCCCACAGTGAGTTTTGACAGCGATGCTGTGGCTGACGCATTTGGTTTTATACCCACCACCTCGAGTCCCACTATAATAGGCTGGAAAGAAGATTGATTGTAGGGGAGGGTTTAAAACCCTCCCCTACAATTACGCTATGGTCATATATAATCTGAACAAAAATTTTATAGATTCCTGCAGGCGCTTTAGCGGAAGGATTGCCATTGAGGCAAAAAAAGACGGCAGGCTGGAAAGAATCACGTATAAGGATTTATATAAAAGGGTAAATTCCCTCGCGTTTTTTCTGTCTTCACTGGGCGTCAGGAAATCCGACAGGATAGCGATCATACTGGAAAACAGGCCTGAGTGGCCTGTGATTTTTTTCGCTGTTTCTTTTACAGGCGCTATAGCAGTTCCCATAGCGCCGTCATCTCCCCATAAAGATATATCGCTTATATTATCCGATTCTGGCGCAAGGTTTGCGTTTATCCCTGAGGACAATAAAGAGCTTAGGGAATTTTTAAAGAGCTGTAAAGGCATTGAGAAAATTTTAACTGTTCCATTAAGCGGCATGGAAGAAACCGGAAAAATCTGCGAGCCTGTTTCTATTGAGCAGGATGACCTGGCAGTGCTTTTATACACATCAGGCACCACCGAGGCGCCAAAAGGCGTGATGCTTACGCATAAGAATCTCTGCGCGAATTTCCATTCAATAGAAAAAGAGAAGCTTTTTTCAAAGAAAGATTCTATGCTCAGCATACTCCCGCTTTTTCATTCTTACGCGCTCATGACTACGCTCATTGTCCCGGTATTTTCAGGGCTTAAGATAATATATGTTGCGGCTGACTGGCCTGAGAGGCTCGGTGAGTACGTGAAAAGCTCTGGATCGAGCATTTTAATAGGCGTGCCGCAAGTTTTCAGCATGATGCATGCTAGAATTACTAGAAAGATCCAGGAACTGCCAGGTCTTTTAAAGCCATTTAAAAAAATACTTATAAAAATAGGGCTTGGGAGTAGAATGAGGCTTTTTGTTTCAGGGGGCGCAAAGCTGGATGAGACAGTGTGCAGGGATTTTTTAAAACTGGGCATAAAGATACTGGAAGGTTATGGACTGACAGAGACATCGCCTGTCGTAAGCATTAATCCTTTCAGGAAACCAAGGCCTGGTTCGTGCGGAATGGCAGTGGACGGGGTGGAGGTAAAGATCTTTGATAAAGACAAAGACGGCATTGGCGAGATAGCAGTCAAAGGCCCAAATATAATGAAAGGTTATTATAGGGACGATGCCAAGACAAAATCTGTATTCAGAGATGGCTGGTTTTTAACAGGGGACCTGGGTTATTTAGACGAGGAAGGGTATATTCATATAAATGGCAGATCCAAAGAGGTAATTGTTTTAAGCTCGGGGAAGAATATATATCCTGAAGAAGTGGAAAGACATTACCTGAAAGATCCTGGCATAAAAGAAATGTGCGTCATGGGCGTGATTAAGCAGAAAGGCGCGGGGAATATAGAGGCGCTTCACGCAGTGATATTGCCGGACGATGAATATCTGAAGGGTTTTTCCCAGGAAGAGGCGAGAAGAGTGTTTACGAAAAAACTAGAGGCGTCCGGAAAAGACCTGCCGAGCCACAAACGCATAACAGGTTTTACTATTATAAAAGAGAAGCTGGGACGCACAGCGCTTGGCAAGATAAAAAGATATGAGGTGCAGAAAAAATACATGCCGCTTATAATGGACGAGGAAAAAAAGAGGCAGAGGATTCTCACCCAGGAGGAAGAGGCGCTTATGAAGACCGATATAGCCAGAAAGGTAATAGCGTGCCTTAAAGAGGGCCTGGAAATAAACGATGAAATAAATTTGAACGACAATATACAGTTTGATCTCGGAGCTGATTCGCTGGGTATGGTGGGCCTGGTGTCAGCGATAGAAAAGAATTTCAATATAGAGCTGGACGAAGACATCATGCAGCAGAACATCTCCACTGTCAAAGACCTGATCCTGAGAGTAAAAGAGTTAACCAGCCAAACAACTTGACACTACAAACATTGTCACAAGTGTAAAGTTGTTTGATTGCGACGCGGGATTGTGGTAAAATTACAAAACTATGCGCGTAGGAATGTATTATTCCAATAACGATGTGAGGGTAGAGGAAAAGCCAAAACCTGAGATAGGGCCGGGTGAGATTCTCGTCAGGGTAATGGCGAGCGGCATATGCGGCACAGATGTGGTGGAATGGTACCGTAGAAACAGGATCCCTTTAGTATTGGGGCACGAGATAGCAGGGGAGATTACTGAAGTCGGTAAAGGAGTAAAAGGCTATAAAAAAGGGGACAGGGTTTCTGCGTCGCATCACGTGCCGTGCGGGGAATGCCACTATTGCAGGATGGGACACGAGACAACGTGCGATATGCTTCGCAAAACAAGTTTTGACCCAGGGGGATTCGCGGAATTTTTAAGGATCCCTGCTATAAATGTAGAGAAAAAAGGAGTTTATTTATTGCCTAAAGAAGTGTCTTTTGAGGAAGCCACTTTTGTGGAGCCTCTGGCGTGTGTCTTAAGGGGCCAGAAGCAGGCGGGTTATAAAAAAGGCCAGTCGCTTTTAGTGATAGGAAGCGGCATTTCAGGGCTTTTACATATACAGCTCGCAAAATCCAGGGCATTCGGGAAAATAATCGCCACTGATATCAATGACTATAGATTAAAGATGGCTAATAAGTTCGGGGCGGATCTGGTTATTGATGCCAGAGAGGATGTAGCTTCAAAGGTTAAGGAATTTAATGAAGGAAGAGGAGCTGACCTGGTTATCTTATCTACAGGCGCGAAACCTGCTATAGAGCAGGCGCTTAAGTCAGTGGGTAGGGGTGGTGTAATATTATTTTTCGCTTCCACTGAAGAAGGGCTGACATTTCCATTATCCGTGAATGAATTTTTCTGGAAGAATGAAGTGACCCTCACATCCAGCTACGCTGGAAATCCGAAGGAACACCTGGATGCGCTGGAACTCATCCGCAGTAAAAAAGTGAACGTAAAAGAAATGATCACTCACAGGCTGGGGCTGGGTGAAATTCAAAAAGGTTTTAAGTTAGTGGCTGAGGCAAAGGAATCAATAAAAGTAATAATAGAGCCGCAAAAATAGGAGGCATTATGGACTGGGGCATGAAAAACAGGATTTCAAGGATAATAAAACCAAAGACCGGAAAAACAGTGATGCTGGCAGTGGATCACGGTTATTTTTTGGGGCCTACCACAGGCCTGGAAGAGCCGCGTGATGTAATAAAACAGCTCGTGCCTTTTGCTGATTCCCTGATGCTGACCCGCGGGTTACTACGCACAGTAGTGGACCCTGCGAACGATACGCCGATAGTTTTAAGGGTCTCAGGCGCAAATAGCATTATAGGAGATGACCTTTCAAATGAGGCAATAACTGTTTCTGTAGAGGATGCCATACGCTTAAATGTAAGCGCTGTTGCGCTTTCCATATATGTGGGCGGAAAATATGAGCATCAGACCCTGAAAAACCTCGCCACGATCATTAGCGAATGCGAGGGATATGGTATTCCTGTTCTCGCTGTTACCGCGGTGGGCAAAGAAATGGCAAGAGACGCTAAATATCTTAGCCTGGCATGCAGGATTGCCGCTGAATTAGGCGCTCATATAGTAAAGACTTATTACTGCGAAGACTTTGAAAAGGTGGTAAAAAGCTGTCCTGTTCCAGTGGTGATCGCGGGCGGCAAAAAGATTTCTGAAAAAGACGCCCTGGAACTGGCTTTTAACGCTATAAGAGACGGCGCATCAGGCGTGGATATGGGAAGGAACATATTCCAGTCCAAAGATCCCGTAGGCATGATAAAGGCAGTGAGAAGCATTGTCCACGAAAAGGTAACCGCTGAAAAAGCCTTTGAGACCCTGAAAATATAACCATCATAAAGATCCTTCGACTGCTCCTTATTCAGTCACAGTCTCAGGATCAAGTAAATTTTTCAAATTTACTTGACTTTTAAGCTGTAATTTGTTATAATTCAACAACATAGGTATTAAAAGAGGGCCATGGGAAAAGGCCCTTTTTCTGTCTACGAATATAAAAGGCTTTATAAATGATACACCTCGTAGGTGGGGTTTAAACCCCACCTACGAGGTGGGGGTGGTTTAATGAGAAAAATTAATATAGCATTTATATCTACGTTAATAGGGGTGTTTTTGGCCTCAGGGACATCGTATGCTATCAGGGTGCCGATGGGCTTAAAGCTGGAGCAGAGAAATAACTTGAGGCCGGAGTTTACTTATTATACAAGAGATGAAAACGGGAATCTTCTTAAAGAGCCATGCGGTTTTCCAGGATACTGGGCAGTAGAAGCGAAGGTTCCGATAGAAGAAAATACAAATGCCAGCATACAGAGAATGGTAAAGTCTTTTTCCTTATCTATGCAGGTCTCTGGCAGGGAAGATGTAAAGAAGGCTAAATTTACTGTAGTAGATAAATTGCCTAAAGAGAAAGTAGTTTTAGCAAAGGGAATTGGTTTTTATATAAAGGCTTCTGGAAAATTTGGTCTTGAAGTAGTTTTGGAGCCATCCTTTTTAAAAAATGGTATAAGCGCGCAAAGGGCTATATTTTCGAGTGTCGCAGGAGAAATCCCTGAACAAAAAGATCTTATTGCGATTAAAAATAAAAAATTAGACGATAAGTCAAAAAGGATACTTATAATCAATACCCTCTCTCAAGAATTGAATAATAGGGAGTTTTCAACGCTTAACTTAACATCGCTTGCGCTGGCCAGCCTTCTAAAAAAATATGGCCATGATGTTAAAGTGGAAAATTTTGATTTATCTGGAAAAAGCATAGATGACATAAAGCTACAAAGCGCTGATATCGTATGTATATCTGTGTATGATGAACAGGTTGCTTATATAAAGGCATTCACGGAGCGCATAAAGAAGGTGAATCAAAAGATTATGATCGCAGTCGGCGGACCTGCCTTAACTGTAATTCCGGAACATATGTTCGCGCATTTACCAAACGCGGACATTTTTTATAGAGGTGAAGCAGAGGCTGGATTTGCGGATGTATTAAATAATTTAGAGAACCTGGATTTTGAATCATTATCCGAACTTTCCGGAGTGGCAGTCCATAGAGATGCTATGTATTATTTTAACGATCTTATTTCAGTGAATAGGATGAATGAAGAGCAATTGAATCAGAGGCCCATGGATTTTTCTTTTTTGAACCAAGGCAATATAGACGGTTCGTTTAGCCTTATGACAAGCCTGGGTTGTCCGTATGGCTGTGTGTTCTGCGCCACAGGCGGGGGCAAGGCGCACAGGGCAATGTCTCCTGAAAAGGTCATAGAAACTGCTCGCAGGTATCAGGAAAGACTGGAGACGCTTGAATCAGAAGGCGCAAAAATCCCAGATCTAGCCTGGATTTTTTGTTTTAACGACGATGACTTTTTGTGGGACGCTGAAAGGGCTATGAAGATACTGGAATTATGGAGAAAGGCAAGGCTTAGATTAAAAATCACTACATTTCAATCTACAGTACAGTCATTTCTCACAAGAGATGAAACGGGAGAAAGAATGGTAAATATAGATTTAATCAGAAGAATTTCTTCTTTTAGAGATATATTTAGCTACGGCTTTAAAATCGGAATAGGTACAGACGCTCTTATAGACTCAGAGATAGGGCGGTTAAAAGGTCCAAATAATAAGAAACTTCCATATTATAATGAGAAGCTTATTGAAGATGTTATGGCGGAATTAGGAAAAAGATATATTCCAAATGAACATTACCTTATTTTAACAAACGCAGATACTTCTTTAGAGGATTTGATAAGAACGCTTTTAAAAGCGGCTACATTTGAGCTAATATATCCTTATACATTTTTTCATATTAATTATGCAGTAATACCGCATGCGGGAACTTCTGTTATTAATAAGCTTATTGAAGATCAAAGGGAATCGCTATTAAATGGCACAACCTCTATGTATAGGTATACTAAAATTCCTGATTTTAAGGAATACGATTTTTTTGGCTTACCTTATTTAGTTGCTCCGGAAAAGATTCCACAAGATATTTCTACTAATATGGACGCTTATTTTTTTAAGTACTATTTCTATAACTCTTTTCTAAAATATATTGCGCTTGGATGTTTAGAAGATCTTTCAATGGAGGTATTTAAAAATACAGGGCTATTTTCATCAATAAGGAGCGAGGTAGTTAAAAAAGAGCTATTCCAATTTATAATGCTCGCATTTGAAATAAAAGGCAGGAATGAAGAGAAAGTTTTACATATAGCTACAATATGGCATAGTTTATATAATATGCTGCTATTACATGCGCCAGTCTCTGAAAGCGTAGAGACAAGTCTATAAATTTTAGTTCAAATATTTTAGCTAAAAGGCTTGACATTTTAAAAGTTTGTGGTAAAATTTAAACTTCTTGGAGTTTTAGAATATGGATACAAGCCTAATCACAAAAAAAGACATAGAGAGGAAATATTACCTTATGGATGCCGAGAAGCAGATTCTCGGCAGACTTGCGGTGAAGGCGGCTATGCTTTTAAGCGGCAAGCGCAAGGTAAACTACACTTCTAATGTGGATAACGGAGATTTCGTGGTGGTAGTGAACGCCGCGAAGGTGGCTGTAACAGGCAAAAAGCTCACTGACAAGACGTATACGAGTTTTTCAGGTTATCCGGGCGGATTAAAGATAAAGACTCTGGAGAGGGTTTTAAAGACAAGGCCTGGAGAAGTGATAAGGCACGCTGTTAAAGGCATGCTTCCGAAGAACAAGCTGGGCTCCAGGATGATAACCAGGTTAAAGGTTTACGCAGGTTCAGAGCATCCGCACAGCGCTCAGAATCCTGAGAAGATAACATAAGGGATAAAAAATGACGACACAGAATACAATATGGGCTACAGGAAGGCGAAAGCGGGCAATAGCCAGGGTCCGGCTAGTATCCGGAAACGGCGAGATAGAGGTCAATAAGAAACCTCTTGAGGAGTACTTTGACAGGCCCACTCTTAAGATGATAGTCATGCAGCCTATACAGGCTTCCAATATAGGGAATAAATTCAATATAATCGCGAAGGTAGAAGGCGGCGGCAAATCTGGCCAGGCAGGCGCGCTCAGGCACGGGATTTCCAGGGCGCTCGCTCTTACTAGCGAAGAGCTGAGGGTTTTACTGAGAAAGAAGGGATTCTTGACCAGAGACCCGAGAAAAAGAGAGAGAAAGAAATACGGCCAGAAAGGAGCCCGTAAGAGATTCCAGTGGACTAAACGATAATTTTGTAGGGGACGGTCAATGACCGTCCCCTACGATTGTGATAAATTCATCGACGCCTATCCGGTCGTTTCTCGACGAGAAATAAATTGACAGGATAGGCGTTTTTGTTTATAATTCTAATATTCTACACACGGAGGAAAACATGCTGAAAATCGGCATAATGGGAGCGAGCGGATTTGCCGGAGAAGAACTTATAAAGATATTACTGAAACATCCTGAAGTTAAGATCACGGCCCTGGCCGCGAAGATCGAAAGGACGCATTTATCAAAGATGTATCCGTGGGCCAAAGGCATGTTGGATATAGACTGTTATGACATGACCGCAGAGGATGTAGGAAAGAAGTCAGACGTAGTGTTTCTAGCGCTTCCTCACAAGATCTCAATGGATTTCGCGCCAGAGCTTTTAAAGCAAGGCAAAAAGGTGATAGACTTAAGCGCTGATTTCAGGATACAGGATAAAGTTATTTATGAAAAGTGGTATGAGATAAAACACGAGTGTCCGGAACTTATTAAAAAGGCGGTTTACGGGCTTCCTGAACTATATAGGAAAGATATAAAAGGCGCTGATTTAATAGCGAATCCAGGGTGTTATCCCACGAGCATTATTTTAGGCTGCGCGCCATTACTAAAGAAGAAACTCGTGGATACGGATAATATAATATGCGATTCAAAGTCAGGCGTGAGCGGCGCAGGCAGGACTCCGACGCAGTCTCTGATGTTTACTGAGATAGCTACGAATAGCTTCAGGCCGTATAAAGTGAATTTTCACAGGCACATGCCTGAGATAGACCAGGAGTTAAGCAATTTAGCCGGCGCAAAGATAGAGGTGAATTTTATACCGCATCTGGTGCCAATGGAGCGGGGAATATTAAGCACTATTTATCTAAAGCTCAATAAAAAAATAGATACAAAAGAGGCGCTCGGGATGTATAAAGATTTTTATAAGGGCGAATATTTTGTAAGGGTGCTGGAAGAAGGGATCTTACCTGATACGAAAAATGTGGTGAGGTCGAATTTCTGCGACATAGGCATAAAGGTTTTTCCTGAAAAGTCGCTCGCTGTGGTAATGACCGCGATTGACAATCTGGTCAAGGGCGCGAGCGGACAGGCTGTGCAGAATATGAATATAATGTACGGATTTGACGAGAAACTAGGTTTGTAACCAGGTTACAAACCTAATGCAATTGTTCAGTGTAACCAGGTTACACTGAAAGAGGGATATATGAAGATAGTTAAAGGCGGGGTGACTGCGCCAAAGGGGTTTCTGGCCGGGTCTACAAGCTGTGGCATAAAAAAGAGCGGTAAGACTGACCTGGCGTTATTATTTTCTGAAGCGCCGTGCGTGGCTATAGGGACATTTACTACAAATAAGGTAAAATCAGGTTCTGTGGTCTTATGCATGGAGCGGCTTAAAAAAGGCACGAGCCAGGGAGTTATCGTAAATAGCGGCAACGCGAACTGCTGTTCAGGTAAAAAAGAGACAAAAAACGCTGTGGAGATAACTAAGGTGTTAGCTGCGAAGCTGGGCGTAAAAAAAGACCTGATACTCATGGCTTCCACCGGTATCATAGGAAGGCCTTTACCCACTGATAAAATAAAAAATGGCCTGAATAGTCTTATGGATGATCTTTCAGCCAGTAACGGAACGAATTTCGCAAAGGCCATAATGACCACAGATACTGTCCATAAGGAAATAGCTGTGCAGATAAATATAAAAGGTAAGGCAGTTAAGATAGCGGGCGCGTGTAAAGGCGCTGGCATGATACGGCCTGACATGGCTACAATGCTCGCATTTTTTACAACAGACGCGGTAGTGGAAAAAAATGCCGTGGCTAAGGCATTCAGGGAATCTATATATGATTCCTTTAATAAGATAACTGTGGACGGAGATATGAGCACTAATGATTCCGCGATTATTTTTGCGAATGGCCTGGCTGGAAATAAGGCAATTAAAAACAATACGCCGGAGTATGATATTTTTCTGGAGGCGCTGAGTTTCGTGTCAAAGGAGCTTTCCAGGAAGATAGTCCTGGACGGCGAAGGAGCTACGAGGTTCATAGAGATAATAGTAAAAGGCGCCGGAAACGAGAAGGACGCGGAGCTCGCTGCAAGGCGGATATCAGAATCAAGTCTGGTAAAGACTATGATAGCCGGCGGAGACCCTAACTGGGGCCGCATAGCAGCGGCTGTGGGCTCGAGCGGGGCTAAGATAGACCCTGAGCGCATGGATATATATTTCGGCAATGTATTAGTGATGAAAAATGGCTTAGGGACCAACGCGCCAAGAGATCTACTTTTAGCCATATTCAGGAAAAAGGATATAGAGATACTTGTGGACCTGAAATCAGGAAAGGCGCGCGCCAGGATCTGGACGTGCGACCTGACAAAGGAATACGTGCGCATTAACGCGGAGTATGAGACGTAGGGCTTCTCGACTTTGCTCCCATAGCTGGCTTTCGGGATCGCTCGAAGAATATTGTTCGAGCGAACGAAGTGAGTCGAGAACATAAGAGGAAATTTCAATATGGAGCGAGCGATTAAGAAGGCTGATGTACTGATAGAGGCATTGCCGTATATAAAATCTTACAGCGGGAAGATTTTTGTAATTAAATACGGCGGAAGCGCTCTCGTAAACCCTGAGATCAAAAAAGGCGTGCTCCAGGATATTGTTTTCATGAGCTACGTGGGCATAAGGCCGATAATCGTGCACGGCGGCGGGCCTTTTATAAACGAGGAATTCAGGAGGATGGGCAAAAAGGTGGAATTTACAGAAGGCCTGAGGGTTACCACAAAGGAAGAAGCGCAAGTGGTTGACAGGGTTTTATCCAAGGTAAATGAAAATATAGTATCTGACATAAAGGCGCTGGGCGGCAGGGCAGTAAGTATGAATACCTCAAAGAAAAATATAATAGTGGCAAGGCCTCACAGGGAATCAGAAAGGCTGGGATTTGTAGGGGAGATAGATGATGTGAATGCTGATACTATAAGGAATGCTGTGCGGCCGAGGGCTATACCTGTCATATCTCCTGTGAGCATGGGAAGCGATAAAGAACTTTACAATATAAACGCTGATGACGCTGCCTCAGAGATAGCAATAGCTATAAAGGCTGTGAAGCTGGTGCTCTTAACAGACGTGAAAGGCATAATGAGGCATAAGGGCGAGGAGACTACGCTTATATCAACCCTTGCCATGAAAGATGCTGATACTCTTATAGATAGGAAGATCATCCAAAGCGGCATGATCCCAAAAGTAAGGGCGTGTATGAATGCGTTGAAAGCCGGGGTGTCAAAGACCCATATCATAGACGGCAGGATCTCGCACAGCCTGCTTCTGGAGATTTTTACGGATAAAGGCATAGGCACAGAGATAATCAAGGATAAGTAGGGACAGGACATTGTCCTGTCCCTACAGAAAAGGGATAGACATGAATACGAAAGAAGTGATAGCACAGTATGATAAGTTTGTGATGAAGACTTACGGCCGGATACCCTGCGTGATAGTAAAGGGTAAGGGGCTCAAGGTGTGGGACCTGGATGGGAAAGAGTATTTGGATTTTTTCCCAGGATGGGCTGTTAGCGGGCTGGGGCATTGCCACCCGAAGGTGGCGAGCGCGGTCAGGAATTATCTTAAAAAGATAATTCACGTGCCGAATAATTATTACAACATGCTCCAGGGAAAGCTGGCAGAGAAAATAATAGAGAATTCTTTTGAGGGAAAGGTGTTTTTCTGCAATAGCGGGGCAGAGGCGAACGAAGGCGCGATAAAACTGGCAAGGTCTTACGGCAATTCCACTGGCGGAAGGTACGAGATAATAACAATGGAAAATGCCTTTCACGGAAGGACACTCGCCACGATCACCGCTACAGGACAACAAAAATACCTTCAAGGGTTTGAGCCATTGCCAGCGGGTTTTAAAAAAGCGGCTTTCAACAATATAAAGGCAGTAGAGAATGCCATAACAGATAAGACCGCGGCTATTATGATAGAGCCGATACAGGGAGAAGGCGGGATAAATGTGGCAGGAGATGATTATATAAAACAATTAAGGGAACTCTGCGATAAAAAGGATCTGATACTGATTTTTGACGAGGTGCAGACAGGAATAGGAAGGACCGGGAAGATGTTCGGGTTCCAGCATTACGGGATAGCGCCTGATGTGATGACGCTCGCTAAGTCATTAGGAGGCGGACTTCCTATAGGAGCAATGGCGGCAGGTAAAAAATTCGCGGATATATTAAAGCCAGGGATGCACGCGTCTACTTTCGGAGGCAGTCCTATTGTATGCAGCGCGGCGCTGGCTGTATTTGAAGCGATCCAGAAGGAAAAACTTCTTCCGAATACTGTAAGGATGGGAAAATATCTGGTAGAAAAATTAGAGGAATTAAAGAAGAAAAAATCTATTATAAAAGAGGTGAGGGGTAAAGGCCTTATGATAGGCGTAGAGCTCACTATTCCAGGTAAGGAGATAGTGGAAAAATGCCTGCAGGAAGGGCTTATGATAAACTGCACGCATGACAAGGTTCTGCGTATAATGCCCGGCATGATAGTGACAAAGAAACAGATAGACAAGGCAGTGGGGATTTTGAATAAGGTGATGTAAACCAAAACCTTAATAAACCTCGTAGGTTGCCGTACGGCAACCTACGAGGTTGGGGTGGTAAATATGAAAAAAGATCTGTTGACGATCAATGATTTGAGCGTGAGCGAGATAAACGAGATACTCGCGCTCGCCAAAGAATTAAAGGAAAAAAGGCAGGGGTTTGGCGAGCCGCTTAAAGGAAAGACCATCGGCCTTATATTTGAAAAGCCGTCCAATAGGACCAGGGTGTCTTTCGAGGTAGGCGTAACAGAGCTGGGCGGCCACGCCATATACCTGGGGTCGTACGAGATAGACCTGGGCAAACGCGAGTCTCCGCGCGATGTGGCAATGGTGCTCTCGAGGTATCTTAAAGGCATTATAGCGAGGACGTTTTCTCATAAGACAGTGGTGGAGCTCGCAAGGCACGCGTCCATACCTGTTATAAACGGGCTGACTGATTTTCAGCACCCGTGCCAGGCGCTAAGCGATCTATTCACGATAAAGGAAAAGAAGGGCCTGGAAAATATCACAGTGGCTTATATAGGAGACGGTAATAATGTTTTAAATTCGCTTTTATGTATATGCAATAAAATGGGAATCAAGATAAATGCGGCGTGCCCAAAAGGATATGAGCCAAGCAAGGATGTAGCGGGAAGCGCAAAGATATTTAACGCGCCTGAGGATGCTGTGAAAGGCGCTGATATCGTCTACACAGATGTGTGGACCAGCATGGGCCAGGAAAAAGAGTATAAAAAAAGGCTGAAGGTTTTTAAGAAATACCAGGTGAATAGCGATTTAATGAAGCTGGCGAATAAAGATGCCATAGTGATGCATTGCCTGCCCGCGCACAGGGGCCAGGAGATAACTGACAGCGTGATAGACGGGCCTCAATCAGTGGTGCTGGACCAGGCTGAGAACAGGCTGCACGTGCAGAAGGCGATATTGATAAAGTTGCTGAAATAATATGAAATGGTTCTCGACTGTGCTTACACGTATAGTCAGGACGTCCGCTCGAACAGTATTGTGTGGTAATATTCTTCGAGCGATCATGAGAGCATAATACGGGAGTGGAGTCGAGAAGATAAGAGGAGTAATCATGAATAAAAAGGTGGTTTTAGCGTATTCAGGCGGATTAGATACATCAGTGGCAGTGGCGTGGCTCGCTGATAAAGGCTACGAGGTGATCTGCTACATGGCTGATGTGGGCCAGGGCGGCGATTACGCTAAGTTAAAGAAGCGCGCTATGTCAGCGGGCGCCAAAAAAGTGATCGTAGAGGATCTAAAGGATGAGTTCGCGAAGGATTTTGTCCTTATGTCTTTAAAGGCAGGCGCTGTTTATGAATCAAAATATCTTCTGGCAACAGCTCTTTCAAGGCCGATCATAGCAAAAGGCCTGGTAGAGAGCGCGAAAAAGGAAAAGGCAGATTCTGTGGCGCATGGCTGCACAGGCAAGGGCAATGACCAGGTGAGGTTTGAGGTCACTATCATGGCGCTCGCGCCTGAACTTAAAATAATCGCTCCTTTAAGGGAGTGGCACATGTATTCAAGGGAAGAGGAAATAGAATACGCCAAGGAAAATAATATCCAGATAGATACCACAAAGAAAAGCCCTTACAGCCTGGATAAAAATATCTGGGGCATGTCTATAGAGTGCGGGGCGCTGGAAGACCCGTGGAACGAGCCGCCTGAAGACGCGTATCAGATGACAATAGGGCCTGGCAAGGCGCCTTCAAAACCCGCATACGTGGAGATTGGTTTTGAAAAAGGCGCGCCAGTGAAGCTCAACGGGAAAAAGATGAAACCAGTGGATCTTATATTGAAGCTCAATGAGATAGGCGGGAAAAACGGGATCGGAAGGACTGATCTCGTGGAAAACAGGCTCATAGGAATAAAATCCAGGGAGATATATGAGGCGCCAGGGGCGTGGATACTCTATAACAGCCATAAGGAACTGGAATCGCTTACGCTGGACAGGGAACTCCTGCATTTTAAAGAGGGCATTTCCTTAAAGTACGCGGACCTGGTGTATTACGGGCTGTGGTTCACGCCTCTTAAAAAGGCGCTGGACGCATTTATCAACGAAACGCAGAAGAATGTGACTGGAGTAGTAAAGGTAAAATTATTAAAGGGCGTGGCGAGCGTAGTGTCAAGGAAGTCGCCGCACTCATTATACAGGAAAGAAATGGCCACGTACGATAAAGGCGATAAATTCGACAGGTCAGTGGCAGAGGGGTTTATTAAAGTTTGGGGAATGCCGTACAAAAAGTGAGCTTTCAGCTATCAGCTTTCAGCTGTCAGCTGCTGAAAGCTGATGGCTGATAGCTGAAACAGGGAGAAATCCATGAGCAAGATGTGGGGCGGAAGGTTTAATAAAAAGACAGATCCTCTGGTGGAAGAGTTTACGAGGTCTATTCAGTTTGATAAAAAACTGGCTGAGTATGACTGCTTAGGCAGCATCGCGCACGCGAAGATGCTGGGTAAATGCCGTATAGTGCCTAAGAAGCACGCGGTAAAAATAGTCTCAGGCCTGAACTCTATTTTAAAAGAGATCAAAAGCGGAAAATTTAAAATAGACGCATCATCAGAGGATATACACACTGTTATACAGAATGCGTTGGACAAAAAAATAGGAAAATCCAGCGCCATGCTTCATACAGCGAGGAGCAGGAATGACCAGGTGTCTTTAGATACAAGGATGTATTGCAAAGATAAATTAAATTATCTTATCGGGCTAATATCATTGCTAAAGGCGTCTATAAAGGTATTTTCCAGGAAAAATATAGATGTAATAATCCCTGGATTTACGCATATGCAGAATGCCCAGCCGGTTCTTCTGGCTCATCAGATGCTCGCATACTGCGATATGTTTGACAGGGATATGGAGAGGATTAAAGACACTATGAAGCGCGTGGATATTTTGCCGCTTGGCTCGTGCGCTATCAGCGGAACAAGTCTTCCCATAGACAGGAATTTTGTGGCCAAAGAGCTGGGCTTTTCAAAGGTCTCTTCTAACAGTATGGACGCTGTGAGCGACAGGGACTTTGTCGTAGAGATTATATCCGGCCTGGCTATTTTAGGAATGCATCTTTCAAGGCTTTCAGAGGATTTTATAATTTTAAGCTCTCAGGGGTTTGGCGTCCTGAATTTAGGCGATGAATTTTCTACAGGCTCGAGCATGATGCCGCAGAAGAAAAATCCGGATGTCCTGGAGCTCGTGAGGGGCAAGGCAGGCACGCTCTATGGAAATCTTATAGAAGTGTTGACTATTATGAAAGGCCTTCCGCTTACATACAATAGGGACATGCAGCTGGATAAAGAGCCTTTGTTCAAGGCAGTAGAAACAGTGGAAGGGTCATTAAAGGTAATGACAGGGCTTTTCAAGGTATTAAAGGTGAATAAGGATAACGCGCTAAAGCTTTTAGAGGATGAGTCCATATACGCGACTGACGTGATGGAATACCTGGTGAAAAAAGGGATTCCTTTAAAAGAGGCGCACGATATTACGGGTAAGATACTTTCATACAGCATGGACAGAAAATTGAAACTAGGGGAGGTGTCTTTAAGGGAGCTCAGGATTTTCAGCTCCGAGTTTAATAAAGACGTTTATGGGCTTTTAAATCCGGGAAAATCCGTGAGCCTTAAAAAATCTTACGGAGGCACAAGTCCGGACGAGGTAAGGAAGAAACTGAAAAATGAATGATTTTAATTACAGGCACAATAATCTTTATTGCGAATCAGTAGCTGTAGAAGAGCTGGCTAGAAAATACGGCACGCCGCTTTATGTATACAGCCGCAATACTCTCGTAAGCCATTTCAGAAAGATAAAAGAGGCTTTTAGGCCAATAAATCCTCTTATATGCTTTTCAATGAAGGCTAATCCGAACCAGTCTATATTGAGGATCCTTGTAAGAGAGGGTTCTGGCCTGGATATTGTTTCAGGGGGAGAACTTTACAGGGCTCTAAGAACAGGAGTTTCTTCAAGAAAAATAGTTTACGCAGGCGTGGGCAAGACAGAAAAAGAAATAGAGCTGGCAATAAGGCATCGTATATTTCTGTTTAATGCGGAGTCGATTCCGGAACTGGAGCTGGTAAATAAAATAGCCGGGAGGCTCGGGATAAGGCAGAAGGCGGCGATACGTATAAATCCTGATATAAAAGCCAAAACCCATAAATATATCACTACGGGCCATGGCGATAATAAATTTGGCGTGGATTTTGATACTGCCAGGAAAATATTCCTTGATAGGAGAAAATATAAAAATCTGAACATATCCGGGATTCATATGCATATTGGCTCCCAGATAGTGGAAGCGGAGCCGTTTGTCAGGGCGCTTAAAAGATTGACAGGTTTTGTGAAATACCTTGAGGCCCGCGGCGTGAATATCAGATGGGTTAATATAGGGGGAGGCCTTGGAATAATATATTCCAGGGAAAGGCCACAGACTGCCCGGGAATACGCAAAAGAGGTTTTGCCTATACTGAGGAAATTAAAAGCTAATATAATACTGGAACCCGGAAGGTTTATCGTGGGTAACGCTGGACTGCTCGTTACAAGAGTCCAATATATAAAAGAAACACCTAATAAAAGATTCGCCATAGTGGACGCCGGCATGAATGATCTTATAAGGCCGAGCCTTTATGGCGCTTATCACGAGATACTGCCCGTGAGATCGCCTTCTTATTCAGGCTCAAAAAAGATCAGGGTGTACGATGTGGTGGGGCCTATATGCGAAAGCGGGGATTTTCTGGGAAAAGGCAGGAAATTTATAGAATTAAAACAAAGGGATTTACTGGGCGTTATGGGCGCAGGCGCGTACGGCTTTAGCATGTCCAGCAATTATAACTCCAGGCCAAGGCCTAGCGAGGTAATGGTGGACGGCTCGGCTGTAAAACTTATAAGGCGCAGGGAAACATACGAAGACCTGATACGCGCCGAAACTTAAAGTTATTTGAAAGATAAAGTAAATGGGAAAGTTAAATTTTACTAAGATGGCTGGGGCGGGGAATGATTTTATAGTTATTTCCTCTGAAGAGAAGGATTTTTCTTCCCTGGCAAGAAAACTATGCGAAAGAAAGACAGGTATAGGCGCGGACGGGATGCTGGTTATAGGGAGATCAAAGACAGCTGATTTCAGGATGCAGATATTTAACGCTGACGGCAGCGAGGCGGAGATGTGCGGGAATGGCCTGAGATGCGCTGTATTATATAACGGTAAAAAAGAAAAGATAAAGGTGGAGACAATAGCCGGTATATACGAGGGAGAGATCACAGGGAAAAACAGGGTCATGGTAAAGATGGAAGACCCTAAAGATTTAAAGATGGGTATCCCTATAGAGATAAATTCCAGAAAATTAAAGGTCAATTTTATAAATACAGGCGTTCCGCATACAGCGATATTTGTAAATGGGATCGATAGGATTGATGTGGATAATATCGGCAGGGCTGTGAGATCGCACGAGGCATTCAAGCCAAAAGGCACGAATGTGGATTTTGTGGAGATAATTGACGATGAAAACATAAGGATCAGGACGTTTGAGCGCGGTGTAGAGGGTGAAACCCTTGCGTGCGGCACAGGGGCTGTGGCTTCCGCAATAATCGCGAGTCATGATTCGCGAATCATGAATCATGAAATCAATGTGCACACAAAGGGCGGAACCCTGAAAGTGGCATTCGAGAAAAAAGGCAGCAATATACAAAACGTGTATCTGGACGGAGAGGCAAAAGAGATATTTACCGGGCAAACAAATTTACACTTGTGACAATGTCACAAGTGTAAAGTTGTTGAGGAGGAAATATGTTTCAGGGCGCGATGACGGC
>JAUYDX010000069.1 GCA_030691625.1 Candidatus Omnitrophota bacterium
GATAGATATAAAGAAAAAAGAAGTAATCCTTTGTAGGGGGCGGTCACTGACCGCCCCTACAAAGGAAAAGATAAAATTCGACAGGCTTTTAATCGCGACAGGCGCTTCTCCTAAACTGGAAAATATCCCAGGGTCGGACAAAAAAGGCGTTTTTCCTCTTAGGACCATTGAGCACGCCGCTGAAATACAGGCAATGCTCTCGAAAGTAAAGAACGTGGCAGTGCTCGGAGGCGGATTAATAGGCCTTCGCGCAGCGTACGCATTGAAGACGAGAGGCAAGGACGTAAGCGTATTTGTAAAATCAGATTCCATACTTTCGCAGATAATTGATAAAGCCGCCTCCAGTCTAATGCGGAAACGCATAGAGGAGAAAGGTATAAATATAATTACAGGGGTGGCTGCGAAGGAAATCGCCGGTGACAAATCTGTAAAAGGCGTGGATCTGGATAACGGCGCAAAACACGCGTGCGAGCTTATTATTATAGGTAAAGGCGTTTCGCCTAACATAGAGCTGGCAAAAGAGGGCGGCATAAAAACCAACTGGGGGATACTGACAAATAATCGCCTTGAGACAAGCGCTGAAGGTATCTTTACCGCAGGCGATGTATCAGAAACAAATGACATTGCCATGGAAGAAAGTTCTATAAACGCGATTTGGCCTTGCGCATGCGAGCAGGGAAGGATCGCGGGGCTTAACATGGCCGGCGAAAAAGAAACATACGAAGGATCTCTCGCAATGAATTCCATAGAATTTTTTGGCCTGCCTGTTATTTCAGTCGGCATCACCAGGCCCAAGAGCGACAAATACAAAGAAATAATTAAAAAAGACGCGAGTAAAAACAGTTACAAGAAAATAGTCCTAAAAGACGGTATTATTGTAGGCGTTATTTTTGTAAATTCAATAGAAAATATAGGCGTCATAGGCAGTCTGATCAAGAACAGGATAGATGTCTCCGGTATCCAGGATATTATCCTGGAGGATTATTTCGACTACGGAAAAATAATCCCGCTAATAAAGAAGTCTAAAAAAGGATTTGCCGAGCCGGAGTTTAAAGAGACAATAATGACATTATAACGGAGGCAACATGTCGAAGATAATTGCGTCGTGCGCTATAAGGGGCGCCAGGGAGATTTACAGGCAGGCAGAGGAATTTCTGGAAAAATCCATCAAGGAAAAAGGCGAATCCTGCGAGGTAAAATTCCCTGACACGGCATTTTATTTCCCGATGGCCTACGCGCTTCTCGGGGAAGAGGTGAAGAGCCTAGGAGACGCGAAAAGGGTTTTATTATACGCAAAAACCCTTTTGCACGACGACCCTTCTGACAAGATATGGCTCCCTTACCTGGGTGATACCCTGGATTCAGGCGTGTCAGCGCTTTTATGCGAGGAGATAATAATGGCTCTAAGGTATCTGTGCGGCCAGGAGCCTCAGAAAGACTGCAATGGATTTTTCTCAGATACTATCCTTCGTACCCTGGGCATCCAGCTTGTGGATGGAAGAATTCCCGGATTCGCCGCGATATTAGGCGCTGCCAAGGATAATAAAACAGCCGTGTATATAGTGCGCGAACTTCAGAAGCGCAGCATAATGACATTTGTCGGCAGTAACGTTAATGGCAGGAGCATAATTGACCAGCTGATCGAAGAAAAGGTGGAGATGGGCTGGGATACCTATATAATACCGTACGGAAGAGATACCCTGAGCGGGATATATCCTTTGAACTGGGCAATAAGAGGCGCACTTACTTTCGGAGGCCATAAAAAAGGCGAAGGCCTGAAATGCCTTAAATACTGCCAGAACAGGGTTTTCGCGTTCGGCATGGTTTTAGGGGAATTGGATGATATTAAATACGCTACAGGCGCAGGCGCCATCAACATGGGATTTCCTATAATAGCTGACACAAATATCCCTGAAATAAAACCCAGCGGCATTTGCACGTATGAGCACGTGGTAAAAGAGCTGGATTATAAAAAGATAGTCCCTCGTTCAATAGAGGTGAGAGGCCTTAAAATAAAGGTCACGGAGATAGATATACCTGTGGCGTATTCGCCCGCGTTTGAAGGTGAAAGGGTCAGACGCGAACAGATGTACGCGCAGTTTGGCGGAAAATATTCAGACGCGTTCGAATATGTGAAAATGGCGGCCCCTGACACCATAGAGGACGGGAAGATAGAGGTCATAGGCCCTGACCTGGATAAGATTCCTGAAGGCGGGGCAACGCCTTTAGCGATAGTGGCGCATGTGGCTGGAAGAAAGATGCAGAAGGATTTCGAACCGATCCTGGAAAGACAGATACATAGTTTTCTTAACGAGGCAATGGGCGTATTCCACATGGGCCAGAGAGACATGTGCTGGATAAGGGTATCAAAAGACGCCAGGGCTAAAGGATTTCTTCTAAGGCATTTCGGCGTGATACTGCACGCGAGGTTTCACGATGTTTTCAGCGCCATAGTGGATAAGGCGCAGATCACGATATACACAAAACAGGAAGACGTGGAAAGGTTTATAAAAGAGGCTCAAGTGTCGTACAAAGAAAGAGACGCGAGGGTAGAGAAGATGACAGATGAGAGCGTGGATCTATTCTGGACATGCACGCTCTGTCAGAGCTTCGCGCCTAATCACCTGTGCATTATAAAGCCTGAAAGGCTTGGCCTGTGCGGGGCGTACAACTGGCTGGACGCAAAGGCGTCTTACGAACTGAACCCGGCAGGCCCGAACCAGCCGATTAAAAAAGGCGCCTGCATTGATCCTGTAAAAGGTGAATGGAGCGGGGTTAACGAGGCGGTGTTCCAGAAATCAAACCGCACCCTGGAGAGATTCTGCGGTTACTCCATTATAGATTCTCCTGAGACAAGCTGCGGGTGTTTTGAGTGCATAATAGCCATACTTCCAGAGACAAACGGCTTTATGGTGGTCAACAGGGAATATTCAGGCATGACGCCTGCCGGCATGACGTTTTCCACTCTCGCAGGCACCATAGGAGGCGGCCAGCAGACTCCCGGTTTCATGGGCGTGGGCAGGCTTTATATCGCGAGCAAGAAATTTATCTCCGCGGAAGGCGGGCTTAAAAGGATAGTGTGGATGTCAAAGGAATTAAAAGAGGCGCTGACCGACAAACTCAAGAAAAGATGCGAAGAGATAGGCGACCCTGATTTCTTAAACAAGATCGCTGACGAGACAAATGCCACGACAACAGAGGAACTCCTGCCATATCTTGAAAAGGTCGGGCATCCTGCATTGACAATGCAGGCAGTGATGTAGTTCTCGACTGAGTTTTCATGTATTGTCATTGTGTCCGCTCGAACAATACCAGGAAGGGCTGCAATCGCCCCTCCAATATTCTTCGAGCGGTCGTGAAAGCAAATTATGGTAGCAGAGTCGAGAAGATAAAAGGAGATTATAGATGGCGCTATCAGGTTTAGATATATACAAATTATTACCCAAGACTAACTGCAAAAAATGCGGCTCTCCCACGTGCCTGGCGTTCAGTATGAAGCTTGCGATGAAAAAGGCAACGCTGGACGAATGCCCTGATATATCGCAGGAAGCCAGAAAGGCCCTGGAAGAATCTTCAAGGCCGCCTATAGCCCTTATAAAATTCGGCTCAGGGGAAAATATAATTGAGACTGGCGGAGAAACTGTTTTATTCAGGCATGAAAAAACCTTTTACCATCAGACAGCAATAGCTATAAGCGTGGAAGATACCCTGGCTGACGCGGAGTTTTTAGCCAGGATAAAGAAAATAGACCAGATCAGTTTTGAAAGAGTGGGCCAGCATATTACAATCGACATGATAGCCCTTGTCAATAAAAGCTTATCCGGCGAGAAATTCCTGTCCGCGCTTGATAAAATCCTTTCAAATTCAAATAAACCTGTTATTCTATCAACCCCTGACCCGAAAACCATGGAAATGGCCCTGAAAAAATGCGCTGACAAAAGGCCGCTGGCGCACGCAGCCAGCTCCGCGAATTTAAAGGAAATGTGCGCCGCTGTAAAGCCGCATAAAGTCCCGCTCGCGATAAAAGCAGATACCCTGGAAGAACTGGATAAGCTTTCCCATGAAGCAGGCGCTCTCGGCATGCAGGAATTGGCGCTTGACCCCGGATTTGAAAATCTCCATAAATCACTGAACGACCTTACGCAGATAAGGCGCCTGAGCCTAAAAAGGAACTGGCGGCCATTTGGTTTCCCTGTGATAATGTTTGTAAAAAATACGGATAAATATCAGGCTGTTATAGAGGCGTCTGTATTTATAGCCAAGTACGCCGGGATAATCGTGCTGGATTCAATGGAAGACGATGTACTGCTTCCTATTGTAACCATGCGTCAGAACATATATACAGATCCGCAGAAACCTGTTACAGTGGAGCCGAAGCTGTACAAATTCGGCTCCCCTGATAAAAATTCTCCTGTCATGGTGACCACAAATTTTTCCCTTACCTTTTACACTGTCTCACCTGAGATAGAGGCGAGCGGACAGTCTGCGTATCTATTGGTTACTGATTCAGAGGGCATGAGCGTCCTCACTGCGTGGGCCGCTGAGAAATTCACGCCTGAAATAATATCGGACACGATGAAAAAAATAGAGCTTGAGAACGTGGTCTCGCATAAAAAAATTATAATACCGGGCTACGTGGCTGTCTTGAGCGGGAAACTGGAGGATGTTTCAGGCTGGAATGTCCTGGTAGGCCCGAAAGAGGCAACCGGCATACCAAAGTATTTAAAAGAAGTGTGGAAATAACCAAAACAACTTTACACTTGTGACAATGTTTGTAGTGTCAAGTTGTTACGTGTTTAATGAATCTAGCGAATAAGATCACGATATTCAGGATACTGCTGATCCCGTTTTTTATCGCGTCGATACTTTATTACGGCCAGGGAAGGGAATATCTCAGGTTTTACGCCCTTGGAATATTTTTGCTGGCCACTGTAAGCGACGCTGTTGACGGCTGCATAGCGAGGCTAAGAAGTGAGGTTACGGAGCTTGGCATGGTGCTGGACCCCATAGCTGACAAACTTCTTATAATAAGCGCTTTTATATCGCTTTCTGTGATAAAAGTAGTGCCTGAGGAACTGCGCATCCCGGCGTGGGCTGTCGTGACAGTTATAAGCAGGGATATAATAATAGTGCTTGGCTCAGCTATCATACATTTCATAAAAGGGGATCTGAAGATACGCCCCAGCTGGCTCGGCAAGGCAACCACTCTTTTTCAGATGCTCACAGTGCTTGTTTTTCTGGCGAATTTCAGATACCACAGATTTTTTCTGTATCCAGCCATTTTCTTTACGGTTTTTTCCGCTATAGACTATATCTGGCGCGGCTCAAAGCAGCTCAATGAAACCCATAAAATCCAATCTTCATAAGGTAGCGATAGTCGGAAGGCCGAACGTAGGCAAATCCACGCTTTTTAACAGGATCCTCAAAAAGCGCAAATCAATAGTAGAGGAGTTTGGACCTACTACGAGAGACAGGATTTCCGCTATTGTCAACTGGTCAGGCAAAGACTTTGAGCTCATAGATACACCAGGACTCGATATCGAATTCAAAGAAAATCTTTCGGCCCTCATTGAAAAACAGATAATGACCGCGATAAAAGAGGCCGATCAGATTGTTTTTGTATGCGACGGCATTGACGGTATCCTTCAGATGGATCATAAGATATGTTCCATGCTTAGAAAAACAGATAAAAAAATTATATTGGCGGTAAATAAAGTAGATAACAGGGGCCTGGCGCAAAAGGCGCAGGATTTTCACAGCATGGGCTTTGGAGAACCAGAACTCATATCTAGTCTGCATGGTTTAGGAATAGCGGATTTATTGGATAAGGTCGTATCAAATATCGGAGAGACCGCCGGGAGGAACACTGAAGACAGGCATGCTGTAAAACTCGCTGTTATCGGCAAGCCGAACGCAGGAAAGTCTTCTTTTGTAAATGCCATTTTAGGAGAAGAGAGAATTACTGTCAGCGAGATACCCGGCACAACAAGGGATTCCATAGACATTTACTTTGAAAAAGATAGGCAGGCCTTTATTATAATAGATACCGCGGGCATACGGTCAAAGGCCAAGATAAAAGACGCTGTCACATATTTCAGTATACTGCGCACAGAGGAGAGCGTGAAAAAAAGCGATGTCAGCCTATTGATCATAGACGCGCCGCTCGGCATCACTAAAGAGGACCATAAGATAATAGACCTGGTGCAAAAAAGCTTAAGGCCTTTTATACTCGTTATCAATAAATGGGACCTGGCTGAAAAAAATGATTTCAAGAAAAACGCGTACGAAAAAGTGATACGCGAGAGCATAAGGTTTATATACAACGCGCCCATAGTGTTCATATCAGCGTTAAGAAAACACAATCTTGACGAACCGCTTAATCTGGCGTACGAGCTTAGCGAGAAATCCAAAAAGAATTTTTCCACCAGCCATCTGAACGAAATCCTGAGGGCGATAAAATTCGATTCAACAAGGGTTTATTCCATAGTCCAGGTGAGAAATTCGCCGATTGAATTCGAGATAGTGGTCAAAAATCCGGAGGCCATAGGAAATAACGACAAAGGTTTTTTTGTGAACATATTCAGAAAAAAACTTAATCTGGAAGGCGTCCCGTTAATTATCAGGTTTAAAAAGAAGGTTTTCAAATAAACAACTTGACACTTGTGACAATGTCACAAGTGTCAAGTTGTTGGAGGGATTGATTATGGGATATCTTATATTGTTTTTGGGGTTTTTAGCAGCTTATGCGATTGGATCTATACCGACAGCGTATATATTCGGCAGGGTGCTAAAGGGCATAGACATACGCGAATACGGCAGCGGAAATATAGGCGCCACAAATGTCTTCAGGGTTATAGGCAAGGCCCCGGGCGTAATAGTGCTCATAATAGACGCGCTTAAGGGTTTTATCTCAGCGACATATCTTGCGAGCGGGTTTTTGTACATGGCGCCTGTTACGAGGCCTGATCTTTACAGGATACTTATAGGGTTATGCGCAATTGCCGGGCATAACTGGACAATATTCCTTAAATTTAAAGGCGGAAAAGGCGTTGCTACGAGCGCAGGGGTGGTCATAGGGCTTATACCCAAGATATTCTGGCTTGGGTTTCTGGTGTGGCTGATCACATTTTTTATAACAGGGTTTGTATCTCTAGGATCTATTGTAGCAGTTGTCTCTATCCCGATTTTTACGCTCGCTTTCGGAGAGCCCGCGGAAATAGTCATCTTTATGAGCCTTTTGTGCCTGATAATAGTTTATAAACACAAAGCTAATATCAGGCGCCTTGCCAGAGGCGAAGAAAAAAGAATATCCTTTTTCAAAAAGAAATAGCCTTACCACCCAAACAACTTGACACTTGTAACAATGTCACAAGTGTCAAGTTGTTGCGTCATTATTATGAAAAGCTATATTCATACAATTTTTGACAAAGACGGGCCTGTGGCCAATGCCATGCATGGATATGAAGTGAGGCATGAGCAGATAGAAATGGCAGAGGCTGTGGCGAGCGCTATCAGCCATTCGGAACAATTGATCGTAGAAGCAGGCACAGGCATAGGCAAGAGCTTTGCGTATCTTGTGCCGCTGGCTGAATACGCGATTCAGAATGGGTCCCTAGGCATAGTCTCCACAAATACTATCAGCCTCCAGGAACAGATCATCAATAAAGACATACCTTTTCTTGAAAAAGCCCTGGATAAAGATTTTAAGGCAGTGCTTGTGAAAGGCAGGAATAATTATCTTTGCCTTAGACGCCTCCACAGGTCTGAATTCCTGCAAAAAGACCTTTTCTCTGACCAGTATGAATTGACTGAATTTACAAAGATATTCGCCTGGTCGTACAAGACGCAGGACGGTACGCTTTACGACCTGGCGGAAGAACCTGACCCAAAGGTGTGGGGTATGGTGTCCAATGACTCAGAGACATGTGTGGGGAAAAATTGCCAGTATTATAAGAAGTGTTTTTTTCAAAAGGCCAGGGAAAAGATAGCTGAGGCCAGGATCCTGGTTATAAATCACCACTTATTTTTCTCAAACCTGGCGCTATTGAAAGAGGAGAAAAACATATTCCCGGACTGGGACGCGCTTATTTTTGACGAGGCGCACAGCATCGAAGGCGTAGCCACTGAACATCTGGGCGCTGGTATAACAAATACAGGCGTCAGATATGTCTTGGACCTTTTATTTAATATTAAAAAGCAAAAAGGGTTTTTATTGACAGTGGGCGACCAGGACAGCATGGAGCTCGTGGAGCTGGCGCGCAGGTATTCGGACTCATTTTTCAAAGAGGTGGCGGAATATTTTAGTTCAAATAATAGAAAAGAGGATTCTGACACCCTGAGGATAAAAGAAAAGAATTTTGTGGAGAATAGCCTTTCCGGGCCATTAACCAGGCTTTCGGAATCGCTTCTCTCCGCGAAGAAAAACTGCAAAGATAAAGAAAGCGAGGTGGAACTGGCCAGCTTTATCAGGAAAATAAACGCGTTAAAAGATTCCGCAGAACTGATAGTTAACCAGGATATGGGGAATTATGTTTACTGGACAGAATCCTCAAGGAATAAAAAGATAAGCAGGGTTTCAATAAATATGGCGCCTGTAAATATAGGCGAAATACTGCACGAAGAGCTTTTTAATCAGGAAAAACCTATTATTCTTACAAGCGCGACCCTTTCAATCAATAAAGGCTCATTCGAATACTTTAAAAACAGGATCGGCGCGAAAAAGGCCATAGAAATGACCCTGGGTTCGCCGTTTGACTACAAAAATCAGGTCAGGATGTACATCGCGAAAAACATGCCCAGCCCTGATAATTTTACAGATTACGCGATAAAGGCCGCGGACAGGATAAAAAGATACCTGGATATCACTGACGGAAGCGCATTTGTGCTTTTTACAAGCTATTCTTTAATGAACAGCGTTTACGAGGAAATGGAGGCATATCTTAACGAAAAAGGATATAATGTTCTAAGGCAGGGCAATGGTTTGAGCAGAAATAAAATGCTGGCCAGTTTCAAAAAAGAAACAGGGTCTGTGCTTTTCGGCGTGGATACGTTCTGGCAGGGCATAGATGTGCAGGGTAGCGCGCTTTCCAATGTAATTATAACAAAACTGCCTTTCGCTGTGCCTGACCACCCTGTAATAGAGGCAAGGATAGAAGACATACAGAAAAGAGGGGGCGACGCTTTTTTAGAATACAATCTGCCAGAGGCTGTGCTTAAATTTAAACAAGGTTTTGGCCGGCTTATTCGCAGCAAAAAGGATACCGGCATAATAGCAATTTTGGACAGCCGCATTATCAACAAATTCTACGGCCGCGCGTTTCTAAACTCAATACCCGAATGCGAGATAATCATTGATTGATTTTTGGTGCCTGGCACTATTTTCAAAATAGTGCCAGGCACCAAAAAAATCCTTGACACCTTTAATGAGGTAGGGTATACTATTAATAGTTTATAAATCTATTTATTAAAGTCGAAAGGGGGCATATGAGTAGAATATTAAGAATTTTAGCCGCGGTTATTGTTATCACTGCAGTTGGAATCAGTCTTTCTTACGCTGAAACAATATGGGAGAAGCGGCAGAAAGCGCTTAATGCTGAAACCCAGCCAAAACCCGAGCAAAAGGCAGAAGAGACTGTGGTCCCTGATGCCTATAATTATGATGAAGAAGATATTGCAATACCAACTGAAAATACAACCCTTGACCCAACAGACCCCTACAACATAACTGTCCCAACCATGTACGGCTCAATCATAGATTCATATAAAGGCACGAACGGCAAACTGATAATCCATATTCAGGACGCGCATGTAAACTATGAGGCGCAGAAAAATATATCTTCCTTGATTGAGTCAATCAACCTGGATAACGGCGTTAAGCTGATACTGAAAGAGGGTAACACAACCGACAAAGATTACGCTTACCTGAGAAATCAGGCCTCATTGAGCGCAAGAACCATTGCTGCCGAGAAGCTTTTAAAAGACGCCACAATAACAGGCGTGGAATACTTTACGCTTACCACTGATTACCCTGTAAATGTGCAGGGCATTGAGGATAAAGCGCTTTATGATGAAAACAAAAATCTTCTTTGGGCAATGGACGGATTTAAAGGTGCTATGCTGGAATATGTAAATAAAGTATCTAAAGCGGCTGAAAAAATAAAAGAGAAGCTTTATAACCAGGATTTATTGGCTCTGGATACAGCCAGAAAAGATTATGAAAATGAAACCATAGATCTTATCGGTTATTACAGAAAATTGGACGAGGCTATACAGAAAAAAGGCATGGATATATCGGAATTCATCGGGTTTAAGGCACTGATGAATATAGATGGCCTTGAGAAAAAGATAGATTTCGCAAAAATAAATGACAATACAGCTACTGCTGCGGAGAAAGAGCTATACAAAGAATACCAGGACGGCCTTAAGAACCTGAACGTGAATAAGGTGTTCAAGGAAGAATTACAGCTTGAATCCAAGGTGCTAAACGCAATTGCGGAGAATGATGACCAGAAAAAGCTTTTGAGGATATCAAAGGCAATATCTATACTGGAGAAAATGCTCAATGTAAAGCTCGTTCCAGAGGAATACAGCTATTTTATTTCAAACAAACAGGATTTTGACCCAAAGATGTGGGTTGATTTTCTTAAAGGTAAATCCGATGGATTGGATTTACCTGATAACCATTATGTTATCAGCAATAACCTTCCCAGCGTGGAGAAATTCTACGCAGCCGCAGGGGAAAGGGACCGGGTGTTCGTGAAAAAGTCCGAGGAAAGAATGGATAAAGACAATACCCTGGTAGCTGTGCTTATAGCAGGCGGTTTTCATACACCTGCATTAACCAATCTTCTGTCTGAAAAGGGCTATTCATATGTAGTGATAAGCCCGAGAGTGACAACCAAAACAGACGATAATTTATACAGGTCAGCGTTGAAAAACGACTAAAAAAGAGGAGGAGAAAATGAAACTCGAAAGCAAAGTATTTATGGTGTGCGTATGCATGGCGATAGCAGCATTTTTAACTATCCAAACAGGTTACGCATATGTCGGAATGACAAATCTGAACCAGAAGACAGATGGTGCTGGTGTAAGTGAAAAGGTTGATGAAGCGGTACAGGCCGCAGCTGCAGAAGAGGGAAAGCCTACAACTCCGCTTTCATCAATGGCTACTCTTACTCAGAACCTGGCTTTATTGCGGGACATCGGAGGGGATAGAAGCAAGGTGACGCTGGATAGGAAGCTTGCGGACATTATTTCAGGCGATGTAGTGGATAATCTTGGATATGCTATGACAGTAGCTGCGCTTGGTGGATTTGAAATTGGGCAAACTGGCTCAGTGGGAGTTCCGTATAGTATCCAGGACAGCACAAATAAGCCAATAATCATTGCGGCTAGCGAGGTCATGAAAGATCCGGCTGGTTTTGCAAAAAGAGTAGATAATTTTACAGCGGAAGAATTTGGCGTGGTGCTTTCTATTGATCCAGCAGAGAAAGTTGCTGTAGAGGGTTTAAAGGAATTTAAAGATAGAAACGATAAAGTTACTGTAGTCTCTCTTGCTTCAAATCCATTAGTAGATGCGATACTAAAAGCGGCTGCTAGAAATGGTGTGTTAGGTACCCCATTAAATGACGCTTTAGAGTCTCCGGAAGCAGCGAAAGCACGGCGAGAAAAAGTATAACTTAGTTTTGTTTTGATGAGGTTTATTGACCCCGCGCCTTTTTGAAAAGGCGCGGGGTTTTTTTTGCCCGCAAACAACTTTACACTTGTGACAATGTTTGTAGTGTCAAGTTGTTGTGGTTAAATTGGTTGACACTCGCCTTGCTTTTATATATAATTTATAATCTATATAGGAGATAGGGACAGCACAATGTGCTGTCCCTACGAAATTATATGTTGCCTGATAAATACGGGAAATTCGGGGTTTTTGGGGGAAAGTTTGTGCCTGAGACGCTTATGACAGCGCTTAGCGAGCTTGAGATCTCGTACAAAAAGGCGCAGAAAGACGCTAAATTCAGAAAAGAGCTGGATAATCTGCTGGAATATTACGCGGGAAGGCCTACCCCGCTTTATTTTGCCAGAAATATCTCTAAGAAAGCCAGCAGAAAGATATATTTAAAAAGAGAGGATCTTCTTCATACAGGCGCCCATAAAATAAATAATACCCTGGGCCAGGCGCTTCTCGCGGTAAGGATGGGAAAGAAACGGATTATCGCTGAGACAGGAGCTGGACAGCACGGGCTTGCCACTGCCACAAGCGCTGCGTTATTCGGCCTGGAATGCGACGTCTATATGGGCGAAGAGGATATACACAGGCAGGCATTGAACGTATTTAAAATGAAGCTTCTTGGCGCAAGGGTAATACCTGTTTATTCAGGCAGTAAGACCCTGAAAGACGCCACGAGCGAGGCAATAAGAGACTGGGTCACAAACGTCAGGACTACTTATTATGTTATTGGTTCAGCGATAGGCCCGCACCCGTATCCAATGATAGTGAGGGATTTTCAATCAGTTATAGGCAAGGAAACAAAGAAACAGATCCTTGGATGCGAGAAAAAACTTCCCGATTACATGGTGGCGTGCGTAGGCGGAGGAAGCAATGCCATAGGATTTTTCCATCCGTTTTTTAATACAAATGTAAAGCTTATCGGCGTGGAGGCAGGTGGATTCGGCATTAATACAGAAAAACACGGGGCAAGCCTGTGTAAAGGCTCGCCCGGCGTATTGCATGGAAATAAAAGCTATTTACTCCAGGACAAATTCGGCCAGGTAAGAGTAGCGCATTCAATATCAGCCGGCCTGGATTACCCCGGGGTGGGGCCGGAACATTCATATTACAAGACAATAAAACGGGCTGAATACAAGAGCGTGACTGATAAAGAGGCGCTCGAAGGGTTCAAAATGCTTTCTGAGATGGAGGGTATAATCCCGGCTCTGGAGCCAAGCCACGCAATATATTACGCTGTCAAAAAATTAGCGCCGAAGATAGGTAAAAATAAAATAATCATCGTATGTTTGTCAGGGCGAGGGGATAAGGACATAGACATAATTAAGGATCTTTAAATAAACCTCGTAGGTTGCCTTCGGCAACCTACGAGGTTGGGATGGTTGTGTGAACCGCATAGATAAAAAATTCAAAGAATTGAAGAAAAGGAAGCAAAAGGCTTTTATCGCCTTTATAATGGCAGGGGATCCGTCCCTCGCTATCACAAAAAAACTGGTGCCTGAACTGGCCTCTTCAGGCGCTGACATAATAGAGCTGGGGGTTCCTTTCTCAGACCCTATAGCTGACGGCCCTACAATACAAAAGGCATCAAGCCGCGGCTTAAAAAGCAAAACCACCTTACCCGACGTTTTTAACCTGGTTAGAAACGCCAGATTAGAAATAGATACGCCCATAGTTTTTCTCATATACTACAATCTCGTGTTTCACTATGGCCTGGAAAAATTCGTAAAAGACGCTGTCAGGAGCGGGGTGGATGGCGCGGTAATACCTGACCTGCCTCCAGAGGAATCAAAAGAGCTCTCTAGAATAGCGAAGAAAAACAGGTTTTCAATGATACATCTTCTCGCGCCGACGAGCTCTGTTGAAAGGATTAAAAAGGTGGATAGCGTTTCAACAGGATTTATCTACTATGTTTCACTTACAGGCACAACAGGCGCGAGAACGAGACTGCCAAAAGAGCTCAGCGCAAATTTAAGAAAAGTAAAGCGCATAACCAGGACGCCTGTGTGCGTGGGTTTCGGCATATCCACGCCGGCGCAGGTAAAAGAGGTGCAAAAGATATCTGACGGCGCGATCGTGGGAAGCGCGATCGTGAAGGTCATTGAGAAAAATATCGGGAAAAAGGATTTAGTTAAAAAAGTTGGGGAATTTCTAAGAGCCATAAAAACCTCGTAGGTTGCCGAAGGCAACCTACGAGGTTAGGGTGGTTTTATGGAGGTTTTATGTACGCGGTCATAATGGCAGGCGGCAAAGGCGAAAGGCTTTGGCCAAAGAGCACCAGGGGCAAGGCAAAGCACATGATATCCCTTGGCACGAGAAACGTGATGATCCATGAGACTATCAGGAGGCTGTTGGAAAATTTCCCCTCGGATCATATCTTCATAGTGACCACCAAAAACCAGTATCTCAGCATGAGGCCGTATATATCCAATGTAAAAAAAGAAAATATAATCCTGGAACCTGTTGGCAGGGACACAGCGCCTGCCATATGCCTGGCAGCGCTTACTATCAAAAAAAGATTCGGAGAATCTGCTGCAATGGTAATCCTGCCCGCAGACCATATCATAAAAAATGGAAAGGCGTTTTATAAAGACCTGATCCTGGCTAAAAAAGCGGCGAGCGCTAAATCAGGGCTCGTGACCCTGGGCATAAAACCCAGGTATCCGTCTATCGGTTACGGATACATAGAAACAGGAAGGTGCTTTCAGGGGTATTGCGAAGTAAAGAGGTTTATAGAAAAACCAAAGAAGGCAAAGGCAGAGGCCCTGTTTAAAAAGAAAAATTATTTCTGGAACAGCGGCATATTCATCTGGAAGGCAGGTTCGATACTGGAGATGATGAAAAAATACACGCCGGACCTTTATTACATGCTCGAAGATACGGTTGCGGTAAAAGGAAAGGCGGGTTACTCTATAAGGCTTGAGAGCGAGTATTCCAGGATAACGCCCATATCCATTGACTATGCCATCATGGAGCCTGTGTCCAGGAATGAAAATAAAAAAGTGCTTTGCGTAAAGTCTGGTTTTGACTGGGTGGATATAGGTTCGTGGTCCAGCATAGAGGAGATATATGACAAAGACTCTAACGGCAATGTGATACTGGCTAATTCCAGCTTAATAGACGTGAAGGATTCAATAATAGTGGGGGAAAAAGACCATAAGATAGGCCTTATAGGCCTTAAAAATATCATAGTAGTGCAAACCAAGTCCGGGACGCTTGTGTGCGACAAAAACAGGGCTCAGGAAGTCAAGGACCTGGTTAAAACCTTCAAGGCCTTTGAATAACATTGTGGAGTTACCTGTCCAACTTCGCAAGTTGCCCATCTGGGCAACTTGCGAAGTTGGACAGGGTATAATTTATGCATAGAATATTGGCTCTTGATCTTGGAGAGAAGCGTATAGGAGTCGCGGTCAGCGACTCAATGAATATAATAGCGCAGTCTGTGGGCGTCATAGAACGCAAAGGCCTGGAAAGTGATTTTCAGGAGATAAAGGATCTTATAAAAGAATACGGAGCGGGTTTATTGGTAGTAGGGCTTCCGCTCAATATGGACGGCACAAGCGGAAAAAGCGCGAAGACTGCCTTGGATTTTGTTGATAAGCTGAAAAAAGAAGTCCAGGCGCAGGTGGAGATGCTGGATGAGCGCCTGACCACTGCGCAGGGCGAAAGGATTTTTCTGGAAGCCGATATCTCCAGGAAAAAACGCAAAAAAAATATAGATAAGGTAGCCGCGCAACTGATTCTGCAGAATTATCTGGATTCTCATGTACAAAAAGACAGAACTCGATAACGGATTAACACTTGTGACTAACCACATGCCTGGCATGGAGTCGCTGGCCATAGGCATATGGATAAGGACAGGCTCCAGGAACGAAGACGAGAAAAATTCAGGCATCTCTCATTTTCTGGAGCATATGCTTTTTAAAGGCACACCGTCAAGAAGCTGCAGAAAACTCAAGGAAGAAATAGAGGGGAGGGGCGGGTCCCTGAACGGTTTTACATCAGAAGAGGTGTCTTGTTTTCTGGCAAGGGTAAGTTTTAAGCACGCGGGATTGGCGCTTGAGGTTTTATCAGACATGGTGCTGAACGCCTCCATAGACAAGATAGAATTCGAAAGAGAGCGGGGCGTTATAGTAGAAGAGATAAAGATGTACCAGGACCTGCCCAACCATTACGTGCAGGATATACTGGCCGAGATCATGTGGCCTGGAAATGCGCTGGGCCTGCCTATAACAGGCAGCATAGACTCTGTCAGCGCTATTTTAAGAAAGGATATGGTTGAGTATAAAAGCGCCAGGTACGCGCCGGAGAAAATAGTTATTGTTTTATGCGGCAATGTGGACCACGGAGCAATCGAATCAAAGGCTAAAAAGATGTTCAATGGTTCAATAACGAAAAAGGCGCAGGCCGTTGAGCAATTTCATAACAGCCAGTCAAGGCCGCGCGTAAAGGTCCTGCATAAAGATACTGAGCAGGCGCATATCTCCATGGGCCTGCACTCGTTTGGAAAAAATCATAAAGACAGATACGCCCTCGCGCTTTTGCATATCATACTCGGGGCTAATATGTCGTCCAGGCTTTTTGAAAATATCAGGGAAAAGAAAGGCCTGGCCTACGAAATAGGCGCTGAGATAAAAAGGTTCAGCGAGACAGGCGCCTTCGTAGTCCACGCCGGCACAGAGCACAGAAAGGCAAGAGAGGCTATCAGCTGTATAATTAAGGAATTGAAAGATATCAGGGAGAAACATGTCTCTGCAGGCGAACTGAAAAGGGCAAAGGAATTTTTCAGGGTCCAGCTTCTTATGGCGCTGGAGGATACAGTGGACCACATGCTGTGGCTCGGGGACTACGTCACTTCTTTAAATAAGCTCCCTGACAAGGAAGATGTTATTAAAAAAGTTGAGGCTGTGACGCCTGAAGATATAAAACGCGTAAGCCAGGATATATTCAAAGGATCCGGCCTGAACCTGGCTGTGATAGGCAACCTGGACGACAGGGAGCAGAAAGAGATAGAAAAAGAGCTCATTCTATAACAAACAACTTGACACTTGTAACATTGTTATAAGTGTCAAGTTGTTGCGCTCATAAGAGGTGTTTATGGATAAAAAAATATTAGTCGCGCCCAGTTTATTGTCAGCGGATTTTTCCAGTCTTAAAGACGAGATCAGAAAAATAGAGGATTCAGGCGCCGACATGATACACCTGGATATCATGGATGGCCACTTCGTGCCGAATATCACAATAGGGCCTTTGGTTGTGGCAGCTGTCAGGAGATGCACTAAAATGACGCTGGACAGCCATCTCATGATAGAAGAACCGCACAAATTTTTAAGGGATTTCAGCGACGCAGGGAGCGATATTATTACAATACATGCTGAAGCGTATGGGGGCGCAGGGCGCGAGGTAAAGGGCGAAGTATTAAAAAAAGGCATGTCCAGAACTACAGACAGCATAGATGAAAAGCGCGTAAAAGAGGTGTTAAAGGAAATAAAATCTCTTGGGAAAAGAGCCGGGATTTCCCTGAATCCTGATTCATCTTTATGCATACAAGGCATTTTGGACGACGCTGACATGGTTCTTTTTATGTCTGTGCACCCGGGTTTCGGAGGCCAGGGATTTATTGAAAAGGTACTGCCTAAAATAAGAGAACTCCGTAAGGTATACAAAAAAGACATACAGGTTGACGGCGGCATAAACGATAAAAACGCCAAATCAGTTATTGATGCAGGCGCGAATATACTGGTAGCTGGTTCATATTTTTTCGGGGCAAGTGATAAAAAGGAAGCTGTAAGAAAACTACGCATGCAATAGAAAGGAAAGGGCTGGTAAAATGGGGATAAAATTCGGGACAGATGGCTGGCGCGCCATTATTTCAGATGGTTTTACTTTTGAAAACGTGAGGATAGCTTCTCAGGCAGTGGCAGATTATTTTGTAGGGACAGAACATTGTTCTGTCCCTACATTTGTTATTGGGTATGACTGGAGATTTATGTCCGAAAAATACGCTGAGCTCGCGGCAGAGGTGCTTGCCGCCAATGGTATTAAGGTCCTGCTTTCGGATAAGGCAGTGCCCACGCCGCTCGTAAGCTTTACCATAAAAAACAGAAAACTATCAGGCGGCCTGATGTTATCCGCAAGCCATAATCCGCCTTATTATAACGGCCTGAAGATAAAAGCGCCTTACGCAGGCACTGCTGACGAGGGCATTACAAAATCAGTGGAATCGCTTTTAGAAAAAAATCCAGTACAGTCCATGGAGCTCAAAAAAGGCATAGAGTCAGGCATGATCGTACTCGCAGACCTGAAAAAAGATTACATGAAATTTGCAAAAGCCTATATTGACCTGAAGCATCTGAAAAACTCCAAGGTAAACGTGCTGGTTGACTGCATGCACGGGGTAGGAGACGGGTATATCCCTGAAATATTGAAAGGCGCTAAAATTAAAATCACGCAAATGAGAACTGGCAGGGACCCGCTATTCGGAGGCGTAAACCCGGAGCCTATCCCTAAAAATCTCGAGGCGCCTTTTAAGGTCATGAGAGATAAAAAATCAAAATATGATATCTGCATAGTTAATGATGGTGACGCGGACAGGATAGGCGCGGTTATACCAGGCGGAAAGTTTATGGGCGCAGGCCAGATAATGGCGCTTTTGTTATTGCATTTCATAGAAGACAGAAAGTGGAAAGGCGGGGTAGTAAAGACTGTTTCAAATACCACTTTAATAGATCTGATCTGCAAAAAATATAAACTGAAACTATACGAGACCCCTGTCGGGTTTAAATATATCTGCAGGCTTATGCTGGACGAGGATATTCTAATAGGCGGGGAAGAGTCGGGCGGCATAGGCGTGAAGAATTACATGCCTGAAAGAGACGGCATGCTCCTTGGGGCACTGCTCGTGGAAATGATGGCCTATAGAAAAAAAGGCATACTGGAAATACTGAAGGACGTGGAAAAGGAATACGGCGCGTTTCGTTACCAGAGAATAGACTTGGATTACGCCGATGAGAAAAAGAAAAAACTTATGGAATTATTGAAGACAAATCCGCCAAAAGAGGTCTGCGGAAAGCGTGTAAAGGAAACCAAGTCTTCTGACGGCCATAAGTTTATAATGGAAGACAATAGCTGGCTTATCCTAAGGCTTTCAGGCACAGAGCCCATTTTAAGGATATACGCAGAGGCACCCAGCGAAAAACTGGCTAAATCCTACCTGGATTTCGGCAAAACCCTAGCCCTCAGCATGTAACCCCCAACAACTTTACACTTGTGACAATGTTTGTAGTGTCAAGTTGTTTGGATTAACTTATAAGTTATGGATAAAAATAGAATACGGAATTTTTGCATAATAGCGCATATAGATCACGGTAAGTCCACGCTCGCTGACAGGCTCCTCCAGCTTACTAACACTGTAAACAAAAGACAGTTCAGGGAACAGGTTCTGGACGACATGGACCTGGAAAGGGAGCGCGGGATAACGATCAAGGCGAGCGCTGTCAGGATGTCGTACAAGGCGAGAAGCGGGGAGACTTACGAACTGAATCTTATAGATACGCCCGGGCATGTGGATTTCAGCTACGAGGTTTCTAAATCATTATCAGCGTGCGAAGGAGCGGTGCTTTTGGTGGACGCGGCCCAGGGAGTAGAGGCCCAGACAGTCGCGAATCTCCAGCACGCGCTCGACAAGAAACTTACCATAATACCTGTCATAAATAAAATCGACCTGCAGAACGCTGACCCTGAAAGGGTAAAGAGCGAGATAAAAGGCATTCTGAATGTTAAAGACGAGGAAATAATGCTCGCCAGCGCCAAAGAAGGCACAGGGACAGAGGAATTACTTGAAAGAATAATAAGAGATGTGCCTCCTCCGAGCGGCAGTAACGACGAAACGCTTCAGGCGCTATTATTTGATTCAGCTTATGATACTTACAGGGGCGTGATAGTTTATGTGAGGGTTGTAAACGGCGTTATCAGAAAAGGCATGAATATACTTATGATGGCCACTTCCAGAAAATACGAAGTTCAGGATGTCGGGATATTCAGGCCTCAGATGGAGCCTGTGGACAGCCTGTCGTGCGGAGAAGTCGGTTACGTAATCTGCCAGATAAAAGAAGCCAAGGATGTGAAAAACGGGGATACTATTACCGACGCTAAGAGGCCAGCTGACAAGCCTTTGGTTGGCTATAAACAGCTTAAGCCAATGGTCTTCTGCGGCATCTATCCTGTCAACGCGAAAGATTTTGATTTTCTTCATAACGCCATTGAAAAATTAGAATTAAGCGATTCATCTTTTGTGTATGAGCCTGAAAATTCTCCTTCGCTGGGTTTCGGATACAGGGCGGGGTTTCTCGGGCTTTTGCACATGGAAATAGCGCAGGAAAGATTAGAGAGAGAATATGACTTGAATCTCGTTATTACCACGCCGAGCGTTGTTTACAGGGTTAAAGACAAAAAAGGCAATATCACGGAAGTTGACAACCCCAGTAAATTGCCCGAACCTCAGAACATAGAGGAGATATCAGAACCATTCGCGACTACTTATATAATGGTGCCCCAGGACGCGTTAAGCATGGTTATAGAGTTCGCTAAATCGAGGCGCGGAGAATATAAATCAACGGAATATATTTCTCAGGACAAGATAAAGCTTACTTTTCAAATGCCGCTGTCC
>JAUYDX010000009.1 GCA_030691625.1 Candidatus Omnitrophota bacterium
AGCCTCCAGATGTGTCTTATATATAGGCATAAGGCATATTTTTATAGCATTAAATAGGAGGGAGGTAGATATGAAAGAACTTATTCAGCAGCAGGCAATAGAAAGCATGATCTTTGTAATTCGCGGATATAGGGTTATGATAGACAGGGACTTGGCTGAATTATATGGAGTAGAAACAAGGGTTTTAAATCAGGCTGTAAACAGAAATATAGAGCGTTTTCCTAAAGACTTCATGTTTCAGCTCACAAAAAAAGAGATGAAAAATTGGATATCACAAATTGTGATATCCAATAATGAAAATATGGGAATAAGAAGAATGCCTTATGTCTTTACAGAGCAAGGCGTGGCTATGCTTTCGGGTGTACTAAAAAGTAAGCGGGCTATCCAGGTAAATATACATATTATGAGGGCTTTTGTGAAGCTCAGGCGTGCGGCATTGACTTATGCCGGATTAAGGCGAAAGATTGACGAAATGGAGCAAAAATACGATGCTCAGTTTGGTATTGTATTTAAGGCTATTAAGAGGCTTTTGATGCCTTCGCCAAAGCCAAAACCACCGACAAGTTTTTCGATCAACTAAACAGGAGTAACTATAAGTAAGTTCTTGCCAAGCATAGAGAGAGATTGCTCGCCTAGCGGCGAAGCCGCTGGCTTCGTGAGCCTGCCGCTGTAGGGCGCCTCGCAATGACATATAATAGACCAAGGCAGAGGAAGTAGTTATCCACAGCATTTGCACATATTGACGTAACTTGTTGCAATATATACAGTTACGTCATATTTTCATATATAGCCAAGTTAACATAAGATACATTATAGGCGCTTTGTGCTTGACTCAAACTGCCTATTTGTTTTATAATAACCCATATAAATTGGGCTATTTTTATGAACAAATTAAGGATCATATAAAAACCTATTACTATTGGCGGGTTTAGTTATTATAGCGGCTCTTATATTATTGATTATATTGGCTTGATTTGATTAAGATGGCTTCTATTAGGGATTGCTTTATTAGGCCTGAACATTATATCTGGATCTGTTTCAACCCAAGTTAATTTAAAAATATCTTCGTCAATTCCAGTAAATTCAAATAGACAATCTCCTTCTAGATATCCATCTACTTCTTTTTCAACGCTAACCTTATTGTCATCTTGACGGCAATCAACCGCTGCAAGCCCATTTTTATTACAAATGTTAATGATTTCTTTGAATGTATAGATTTTGTTCTTTTTGAAGATAACCATAATTAAACTGCTACACTCCAGCTTATTTGCGTTACCCTGTTCTCAATCTTATTAAATTTTAATGTTTCAATCGGGTCCCTATAAACCTGATGATGCGGTTTTTCTCTAAAATTTTTTACGACAAAAATAAAGTAACGTTCTTTTAATAGCTCTGCTACTGCATGTTCTTTGTTGGTTAAGGCTATATTTCCATTTTGATCGTTCAAACCTTTAACCTCAACACCGAAAAAATACCTTTTTTCTTTCGCCACTAACTTAAAATCAAAGCCGCATCCAGCCTTTGTAGTGTCTTCAAAACAGTACCCTTTAAATAGGTCAACTCTTAAAAAATTGTCCTTAAAATACTGCTCGGCTGCTTGTCCTGTGATAAGCCGCTTTGCAAAGGAATTCTCTTTGTCGCCTTCACTTTTGGCAACTTCCTCCATTAGAACATCTAAATCGTGGTCTTTGTAAATAATGTCTTTGAGTAACAACGAGAAATCTTCCAAATTTAAAGCATGAAAAGTGTCATAAATATCTTTACAATATTTCCTGATCCCTCTTTTATGCCAGCCCTTCCGTTTATTAGGAAATAACGGATCAAATTCGTCCCTGTAATTTTTTACCGATGCAGGTTGAACCCCGAGTGCCAAACCGATAACATTAAATGCTTCTGTATAACTATCAAATCCCAAATACCTTAAACCCTCAAAATCAAATTTTGATAGATACAAACCCGCTAATATTGATTTTTCCCGAAGGGTTAATTTTTTCATTTACATAAAGCTGTATTGCCCTATCCCATTAACTATTTCTAATAAATCTTCTTACTTCATCATGATCGCCTAAAAGGGCAAAATAAATAATGCCTTCTTTTTGAATCCAGATAATACGAATCTTATCAGTTACTCTTGCTTCAAAGGTATCAGAGCCTATTTTCTTTACCCTTAATCCATAAGGAGCTATTTGTTTTTCAATGTATGATTTAATCTCCAGGTCTTTTTTTAAAATCAATTCTTGGATTAAGGCAGGATACAGGTCAAATCGCTTAAGAAAGCCCTTTTTATAAACAAATTTCATTTTGCTTTGGCTCTTTTTTGTAAGAACTCCGAGGCCTTTTTGGCAGAATCAAAAACTTCATCGTCTTTTTCAATCCTGGCAGTTTTCTCTTCAAACTTGTGTAATTGTTTTTCAGGAATTCTTTCTTCTATCACGACTGTTACAGGGCTAAGTACGATAGTATTATCTCTCAACTTAACATCAAAATATCTCTCATCCTGCTTAAGCCCGGAAAGCCCTGCTTCTACCAATATTTTTTTGGGTATAGTGACCTGGTTTTTTATTGTCATTTTGGTAACCATATTGATCTCCCTCCTAATATAAGTTTAGCATACTTCCTTACTTCTGTCAAGATTACTTTATTACTGTATTACTTTTATCATGTCTGTTATACCATTTGCTTCCCGAACGTAATTGTTTTTTTCTTTATAGCTGTTTTATCTTTAATATTACCGGATTCTCCGGCATTCGGGATGAGTAAGGATTGGAATTTCATGCCTGTATATTCAGCTGTCAGGCGGAAAGGTTTTTCAAGGGCATCCAGGCCCATATCTTCATATGCGCTGGCTATCAGGACAAAGGTCTTCCCTTTTAGGGGCGTTTTCATGGTATCTGCCTCATTATCCCATTTATAGAGCGAGAACATGCGGTCAAATACCAGTTTTAGCTGGGCGCTTGGCCCGTAGAAATATAACGGCGTGGCCATGACAATTACGTCCACTTTGGCAATTTTTGCCAATATAGGCCTTGCTTCATCATTTATGGCGCATTCATATTTTTCTGATTTTTGGCAAGCTCTGCAGGATGTACATCCAAAAGATTTATATTTCAGAAAAGCAGTTTGGACTATTTCAACATCAGCGCCTTTTGACCTGGCTCCTTCAGTAAACCAATTTACAAGTATCGCAGTATTTCCTTTTTTCTTGGGGCTTCCTGAAAGTATCAGTATCTTTTTAGCCATGCTTCTTTATTTTACCTATCTTTTCCTGTAATAGGCCCATGGGGCATATCATGCACCATGTTCTATGTTTCATAGCTACACCAAGAATCGTAGCAATAATAGTGGATACAGCGCACATTATCACAAAAACAAGGCCTATTGCCTTTATGCTCCCTCCTGCCCGTATAATCTGAAATATAAACAAACTCATAATAATAGCGAAAAGCGTCCACCTGAACCATTCTTTTGTAAAGATCCTTGGCATAGCCTTATTGCGGCTTATTTTTGAAAGGCCCAGGTCTAAGTAAGACCCTCTCGGGCAGAAATTCCAGCACCAGAACCTGGCTTTAAAAATGGACAAAATCAGCATGAAAAGTATGGCTAAAAGCACAAAATAACCAAGAATTGGATAAAAAAATCCGCCTATCACTACAAGCGGAAGAAACCACACCATTACAAATTGAGCTTTTTTCATTTATTTACTTAGTCAAGGCCAGTATTTTTGATGCCTTCGTAGAACTCCCTGTAGCTTTCTTTTTTATCGCTGTTGCGGAGCGCCATTGCGGCCCTTGGGTGCTCGTTCATCATGCCTGCTATGGCATAGGGTATGACATAGCCCCATTCTATCTTCTTGCTTAGGGGAATAAATTCGCTGGAAATAACATCCAGGATAGGCCTGATATCAAATTTAGGGTTCTTGAGAAAACCCACCAGCAGTTCCAGGGGGCAGTTTCCCGCAGCCCTGCCAATCCCGTATATGGTAGCGTCAAGGTAATTTGCATTATGTATTATTGCCTCTATAGTATTGCCGAATGCCAGCTGCTGGTGATTGTGGCCATGAAATCCCACTTCCCTTGTTTTAAGTATTGCTTTAAAACGCTTTACGAGCATTTCTGTGGTCTCCTGGTAGAGATTACCGAAACTATCCACGATATATACCACATTAACCTTGCTTTCATTTTCTATTTGGCGCAATGCCTCATCCAGCTCTACACCCTGGTCTTTGGAAATCGCCATGATATTAATAGTGGTCTCGTAGCCCTTTTCAGCAAAGTGATTTACCATAAATATGGCCTTGTCGATATCCTTGACGTATGTGGCAACGCGTATCATCTTTACAGGGCTTTCGCTCGCGGGTTTCACGTCATCTATGTTTACGCGGCCTATATCCACCATAACAGATATCCTTGTCTCAGACTCTACCCCCTCTATTACCTTCCTAATCTCGTCGTCATCGCAAAATTTCCACGCCCCGTATTCCTTTGGAGAAAAAAGTTCTTTGGAATTCTTATACCCTATCTCCATATAATCAATACCCGCGGCTGATATAGCCTTATACACCTCCCGCACGAACCTGAAGTCGAAATTATGGTTATTCATCAGGCCGCCGTCGCGGATAGTGCAGTCCAGAACCTTTATCTTTTCCCTGAACATAGTTCTCCTTTTTTAACCACCTCAACCTCGTAGGTTGCCGCAGGCAACCTACGAGGTTTCTTTAAAAACTTGGTTCAACGCAAAGGATCTTGTATTTTTTAAAACCTTTTAAGCCGCCTATGATAAAACTCAGATTAGTGAGGTATTTCATCTTGCACCACGTAAGCAGTTTATTCTTAGGCTCCATGCCGATGTTCCATTTGATATACTGATAACCAAAATATAATGTAAGGATAAACGCGATCAGGCTCGCTATCCCCAGGCCCAAAATCAGGCTCAAAATAAAAATAAATCCGAATATATGCAGGAGGTGGAAATTGCCAAGATATATAAATCCTTTTATTGGAAATGGGCAACTTATAGAAGGATTGCCTTTTAAAAACTGGAATATTATCTCTAATCTGCTCTTTTTCAGGTGCTTATTAAGCAGGTTCGCGTGCGCCTGGCCGTATGTCACCCACACTCTTCTAAGCGCCTTTAAGTCTGCCCTGTGCATATGGTCTACCTTGGCGTCAGGAGCAAAATAGAATTTCCAGCCTTTTGAGCGGTGCTGAAAACTCAGATCCATATCCTCGCCTGTTGGCAGATCCCAGAACTTCGCGCCTATGGATTCCATGGCCGCTTTTCTGTATGCCACGTTGCACGTTCCGAAAAAATACGCCTTATGGCCGCCTATATCGCTGGGCAGAGGATCTTTAGGAAACTCTGGAAAATACCCCTCTTTTATGAAGCCATACCTGGGGCTCACCATATTAAACCTGAAATGCTGGCACCACGCCTCCACCAGGTTATCAGGGTCCACTTTCAGGGTATAAACCTCCCCTCCTACCGCCGCGATCCTTGGGTCTCTTTTAAAATGACCGAGCATGATCCTTACCCAGTCCTTGCACGGCGCGCAGTCAGCGTCTGTAAAGAATAAAAAATCCCCTTTTACTGATTGAAGAGCTTTATTTCTGGCAAATCCAGGGGAAGGGCAATTAGGGATTTCCACGAGTTTTATAAACGGGTATCTTTTCTGCCACTCTTTGATTATCTCCACTGTCTTGTCAGTGGACCCGCCGTCCGCTATTATTATCTCCCATCTGTCATGCGGGTAATCCACGTTGAAAAGATACTGGAAAGACTTTTCTATAGTCCTCTCAAAATTTTTTATAGGCACTATGACTGAAATAAATGGGTAGTCTTCCATGGCGCCCCCCCCAATCGTTTGGTTATTTCTTATTCAGGCTTATGCTCGCGGGCCTTACCTCCACATTAACCTTTGGCCTGTAATAATCTTCCCCGTCTTTGGTAAGGAAACCTCTATTGCCCCTGGCGGTCTCCCATTTATCAATCTCTCTCTGTTGTCTTTTGGATTCCTCGCGCTGCCTTATCCTATCCTCTCTTATTTCTAATTTAACCTGGCGTATCGCCTTTTTAAGTTCGCTAAGAGAATGCAGTTTCGCCTCCATGGTTTTCCTCTCTTGCTGCAATATGGCTATCTTGCGCTCAAGTCCGATCCTGGCATTCATCAGGATGGAATTATTATTCTTCATGGCCTTTATTTTCGTATTTACAAATGCCAGTTTGCCCCTGGCTGTCCTTAAATCCCTGCCTGTCCTGAAAAGCTCTCCTCTTGTGATCTTCAATTCTTCCTGAATCCATGCCTTTTCTTTCTTTTCCTGGGCCGCCTGATCCTGGGCCTGGCGGAGCTTTGACCTGGCTTCTATAATCTCTCTTCCCATTATAAAGAAAACAGCGCATATTCCGACCGCCACCAACGTGAACTTCAAACTGTCTTTCATCTGACCCTCTCCTCCTGTATAAAAATAAGGACAAACCGTGTTTTACACTTTAACACATAACTATTTACGTGTCAAAGGAATCAATCTATATTTATTCTCCCTGTAGTGGCTGTGATGGTTATGGTCCTGGAGTCGCCCTGCTTATCAGTGAAAGTAACAGAACCTCCGCTGCCTTCTACCGCGCCCGAGGGATTAAACACAACCCTGTCGTTGTCAAAAGTGACCGGATCCGCTTCCTCATCGCCTTTAATCATAAACTTCACAGGGCTGGGCAAAAAATATTTTTTCTCATAGACCTGGCCTGAAGGCCCTTCTATCCAGTAGAGGCTATTTTTCACGTCAAAAACCACTGAATAGTTTTTTCTGAAAGTCACTGCGTTGCTTTTCGCGACCCGCAATACCCCGGATATGGACCTGGCTGTTGTCTTTATTTTTAACCCCTTGCCAAATCCTGAAGTAAAAGGTATGGAGATACCGAGCAGCATGCCTATAATAGCAAGCACCACAAGCATTTCCACCAGGGTGAATCCGCGCCTATTACCAGTTCCTGATATCATCTTTATCGTTCCCATCGCCCTGGGCATTGGGGCCTTTGGAGTACAGGTCATAAAATGACGGGTTGTTTACGCCGGGATTCGCGTACACGAACGCATTGCCCCAGGCGTCAACATATTCCCCGTTTTCATTCAACTCATCTTTTTTAATATTCATATACGGCCCGCTCCAATCCGGATCCCCGGGATCATCTGTCATGGCAGCAGCAAGGGTTTTATTGTCAGTCCCGGGATATGAGCCCATGTCTGTCTCGTACATGCTTATGGCGGTTTCCAGGCTGGCTATCTGAGCCTTTACCTTTGTCACAGCGCCTCTTTTCCTTGCCTGTTGAGCGCCGCTCACAACCATTCCTGCTAATATAGCTATAATGGCAATAACTACCAGTAATTCAATAAGCGTAAAACCTTTGTTTTTCATAATCCCTCCTAAGTATATTCCTTGGTCTCTCTAAGCACCTCTTCTATTGTCGTGATCCCATCCAGCGCCTTTTTTAATCCATTCTGCCTGAGCATGACCATGCCTGCCTTTTGCGCCTCTTCTCTTATGACAGCGAGGCTCGCATGCTTAATCACCAGCTCCCTTATTTTATCATTTATTATCAATAATTCATACAGGCCTGTCCTGCCTTTATAGCCGGAGTTATTGCAGTCCGCGCACCCTTCTCCTTTATAAAATCTCGCCTTTTTTATATTTTCTTTCGGGACGCCCAGATCCAGGAGCTCTTTTTCAGGCGGGGTATATTCTTTTTTGCATTTTACGCATATCTTTCTCACAAGCCTCTGGGCAAGCACTGCCCTCACAGTGGACGTAATAAGAAACGGCTCCACGCCCATATCCACCAGCCTGGTAACGGCTCCGGGCGCGTCGTTTGTGTGCAGGGTGCTGAAAACCAGATGCCCTGTGAGCGCTGCCTGGATCGCTATTTCAGCTGTCTCAGAATCCCTTATCTCGCCCACCATTATTATATCAGGGTCCTGCCTCAGGATATGCCTCAGGGTCCTCGCGAACGTAAGGTCTATCTTGGGATTTATGGCAATCTGTATAATGCCCTCTATGTCGTATTCAACAGGGTCCTCTGTGGTTATTATCTTATATTCTATTTTATTTATCTCTCTCAGGCAGGAATAAAGAGTGGTGGTTTTTCCGCTGCCTGTCGGCCCTGTGGTGAGAAAAATCCCATTCGGCCTTTTTATTAACTCCCTGATCTTCGCCTTAATATCCTCGTCCACGCCTATCTGGTCAAGCGAAAGACTCACTATGGTTTTATCCAGGACCCTCATCACAATGCTTTCCCCGTAAAGCGTGGGCAGTGTGGAAACGCGCAGGTCTACGGTCTTGCCCTCTATGTCCATCATTATCCTGCCGTCCTGGGGAAGCCTGTTTTCAGCAACGTCCAGATTAGCCATAACCTTTATCCTGGAGCTGATCGCCAGGCTCAGGTCCCTGGGCGGATGAGCAGCGTCGTAACACACCCCGTCTATCCTGTAGCGTATCTTGTAATCTTTCTCAAAAGGCTCAAAGTGCACGTCAGATGCCTTTTCCCTGACCGCCCTTAAAAGAACCATGTTTAAAAGCTTTACAACAGGCGCGCACGAGGCTATTTCTTTAAGCTTATCTACGTCACTCTCCAGCTTAGCAGATCCCGGTACCTTGCAAGCGGATTTTTCCGCCTCGCTTATGACATCTCCGAGGGACTCCTCTTCTTTGCCGTAATATCTCTCTATAGCATTTTTTATATCTTCCTCTTTGGCTGCCACCATCTTTATATTCAGGCCTGAAACAAAATGCAGGTCATCCGCGAGTTTCATATTAGAGGGATCGTGGACAGCCACTACAACAGAATTCCTTTCGATCTTGATCGGAATCACATTGTAGAACCTGGCTGTGGACGCTGATACCTTATTTATCGCGTCCCTCTCTATGCTTATCTTTGACAGATCCACTGTATCCATAATACCGCTCATCCCAACAACTTTACACTTGTAACATTGTTACAAGTGTAAAGTTGTTTGTCAGATGTCCTGGGTTACGCGCAGAACCTCTTCAATAGTCGTATAACCCAGCCTGACCTTTTCTATGCCGTCCTGTTTTAAGGTGCGCATACCAGACTGTATTGCCTTTTTGCAAATCTCTGTGCTGGGCGCGTTTTCTATAACCATCTCTCTTATAGCGTCGTCCATTACCAGGAGTTCAAATACCCCCATCCTGCCTTTGTATCCGGTATCGTTGCACGCAGAACAGCCTTTGCCTCTATAGAGTTCAAAACCCTTTAACTTTTCAGGCGTCAAAGAAAGTTCTGTTATTTCCAGCTCTCCGGGTTTATACGCCTCTCTGCACGACGAACATATGGTCCTCACAAGCCTCTGCGCCAGGACGCCCTGAACAGTAGAAGCCACAAGGTATGGTTTTATGCCCATGTCCACCAGCCTTGTCACAGCGCCTGCTGCGTCGTTGGTATGCAGCGTGCTTAATATCAAATGGCCTGTAAGCGCTGACTGGACAGCTATCTCAGCTGTCTCAAAGTCTCTTATTTCCCCCACCATTATAATATCAGGCGCCTGCCTTAGCATAGATCTAAGGCCGCTGGCAAAGGTGAGATTGATCTGGGGTTTTACCTGAACCTGATTTATCCCGTCCAGCTGGTATTCCACGGGGTCCTCAATGGTTATGACCTTGCGGTCTTTCTGATTAATGTGGCTTAGGGTGGCGTAAAGCGTGGTGGTTTTGCCGCTTCCAGTAGGCCCTGTAACCAGTATCATGCCATTGGGGAGATTTATCAGCTTCTCGTAATCTTTTTTGTTTTCAGGGAGAAACCCCATGTCTTCCAGCCCAACCATAAAGCTTGATTTATCAAGTATTCTCATTACCACGCTTTCCCCGTGCATGGCAGGCAATGTAGATACCCTGAGGTCCAGTTCTTTTTTTTCCAGATTGATCTTTATCCTTCCGTCCTGAGGAAGCCGTTTTTCAGCTATGTCCATCCCCGCCATTATCTTAAGCCTGCTTATAATAGAACCCTGAAGCCTTTTTGGCGGGCCTGGTATTTCGTGCAGTACCCCGTCTATCCTGTACCTGATGCGGAATTTATTTTCCAGTGGCTCAACGTGTATATCGCTGGCTCGTCTCTTCAGCGCCTCTTCTATAACCATGTTCACCAGTTTTATCACAGGGGCGTCATCATCTCCTTTGACATTTTTTATTTCCTCTGACGCCTTGCTTATATCGCTGGTTATATTTTCTTTCTGCTGTTTTTTTGTGTAGAGCGCTCCAAGCGCATTGTCTATATCGCCAGGAGCGGCCAGCGCCATATCCACTGAAAGCCCGGTTATTTTTTCAAAAAAATCGCTCGCGAGAAAATTTAAGGGATCGTCTGTGGCAAGGTATATGGCATTAGCGTCTATTTTAAAGGGTATTACCCTGTGGGAAACGGCAATGTGAGGAGGCACTGCGCTGACCGCGTCCAGATTAACAGCCTCCGGTTTTATTGGAACAGGCGGAATGCCTATCTGCGGTATAAGCGCTATCCCCACAGTTTCTCCGGAGATATAACCGAGCCTGGCCAGTATCTTTGCAAGCCGCTCTTTTGTATTTAACTGTTCTTCCAAAGCCCTGCGTATCTTCTGGTCATCCAGAAGCCCGATGTTTTTTACAATCTCTTTCACTATCTCCTGATATTTTATCATAAAATGTCGAGCATTTCTCTCAGCGATAGATTTTTTTTCGAGGCGGCTTTGCGGCAATCGTCATATTCAGGGGAGATCCTGACCAGTTCCCTGCCCATAAGCCCCTTATTTACCCTGATTCCGCCACATCTCTTCCTGCCTCTCGCCAATTTCAGCCTCTTTGTCTCATAATACCTGATCCCGAAACTCGTAGTCTCTCTTAGTATTATCTCAGCTATTCTTTCCAGTTTATTTTTAGGGCAGAGTGTGGTAAGGAGGATGCCCGGACGCACCTTTTTCATCTGGACAGGCGTAAGAAACACCTCCAGCGCGCCTGCAGCGTATAATTTCTCGAAAACAGTCTCGTAGACAACAGGACTCATGTCGTCTATATTTGTCTCAACAACATATATGCTGTCTTTTAGAAATTTCTTCATACTTCTCCAAACAACTTGACACTTGTGACATTGTCACAAGTGTCAAG
>JAUYDX010000041.1 GCA_030691625.1 Candidatus Omnitrophota bacterium
GGTGGGGTTTAAACCCCACCTACGGGGTGTATTTTTATGGTTGAAATATTACTTTCAGGAAGCGTTTCTTGCCGACTTTTATGCGGTATTCTTTGGAAGGCTCTAACTTGAAATCCAGGTCTTTTATTCTGGCGCCATTCACCTCTATGGCATCCTGGTCAATAAGCCGCCTGTATTCGCCTTTACTTGGCAGGATCTTTTCAGACATTAAGAATTCACAAAGCGTGGGTTTAATGGCTTTTGTCTCTAGCTTCAACTCTGTAAACGGATCTCTTTTCTGGAATTTATTCTCAAAATCCTTTAAAGCGCTGTCTGAAGGCCCTTCGCCGTGATATTGCCTTACTATTTCCCTGGCTAATTTTTTCTTGGCCTCCATTGGATGGAGTTTGCGGATTTCTTCGAGATTCTCGTCTGTCAGAAGCTCATAATACTGTATCATTAATTCATCTGATATAGACATTAGCTTTCCAAACATCTCTTCAGGCTTTTCATCTATACCTATGTGGTTACCCAGGGACTTGCTCATCTTATTTACGCCGTCAAGCCCGATTAAAAGCGGTGTCATTATAACCGCCTGCTCTTCCTGGCCAAAGTCTTTCTGGAGCTCCCTTCCCATTAAAAGATTAAACTTCTGGTCTGTGCCGCCCAGTTCCACATCCGCCTTCAATTCCACTGAATCATACGCCTGTAAAAGCGGATACATGAATTCCAGGAAACTTATATCTTTTCCTGATTTATATCTCTCGCTGAAATCAGCCCTGGCCAGCACCTGGGAAACAGTGGTATGCGCCATTAATTCAAGCGTATCTTTAAGCGTCATTTTCGCAAGCCAAGCGCTGTTAAAAACAACCTCTGTCTTTTTCTCATCCAGTATCTTAAAGACCTGCTTTTTATAGGTCTTGGCGTTTTCAGCCACTTCTTTCTCAGTAAGCCGCTTACGGATCTCGCTCCTTCCGGTAGGATCGCCTATCAGCCCTGTAAAATCGCCTATCAAGAAGACTATCCTGTGGCCCAGATCCTGGAAATGCCTCATCTTACGCAAAAGAACAGTATGGCCCAGGTGAATATCAGGCGCGCTCGGGTCAAAACCCGCCTTTATTATGAGCGGTCTTTTCTTCTCGAGCTTCGCGATAAGCTCTTTTTCAGAGATTATCTCCACTGTCCCGCGTTTGATTAATTCTAATTGTTTACTAATATCCATAATTTCCTACTTCTCGACTTTGCGCACATATATAGCTAGCATGACCGCTCGAAGAATATTAATATTGTTCGAGCGAGGCGCCAAAGGCGCCGAGTCGAGAACTATTTCTATTTATTCTTTTGTCTTTTTGATACTTAACCTGATTTTCCGCTCCAGGTCATCAACCTTTATGACCACAGCTGATATCTTATCCCCGACCTTATACGCCTCTTCCAGATTTCCTGAAGGCTCCACATCCAGCTCAGATATATGCACAAGCCCTTCTAAGTCTCTTTCAAGCTCTATAAAAAGCCCGAAGCTTGTAACTTTAGTGATAACGCCGTCGACTGTTGTGCCGAGCGTATACTTCTTCATAATATCAGCCCATGGATCGCTGGCGAGTTGCTTTATACCCAGGGATATCTTCTGGTTGTCAGCGTCCACAGCCAAAATCATGACATCCACCTTCTGGCCTTTTTTCAGATACTCCTTGGGGTTATTGATCTTCTTGGTCCACGACATGTCATTTATGTGCACAAACCCTTCTATACCGCCTTCTATTTCTATAAACGCTCCATAGTCTGTCAGGTTCCTCACCTTGCCTTCTGACTTCATACCAGGAGAAAGTTTTTCCTTTATCTCAAGCCAAGGGTTCGGCTCTATCTGTTTTACGCCCAGAGATATCTTCTGACCCGGAATATCACAGCTAAGGACCACTGCCTCTACCATGTCTCCTATAGCGAGGACATCCTGCGGATTATTCACCCTCACTGTCCAGGAAAGTTCAGACACGTGCACAAGGCCTTCCACGCCTTTTTCCAGTTCCACAAACGCGCCATAGGGCATGATGTTCACCACTTTGCCCTTTACCCTGGTCCCTACAGGATATTTATTTTCAATCTCCTTCCACGGGTTATCTGTCTTCTGCTTTAACCCGAGAGAGACTTTCATGTTATCCTTGTCAAAATTAAGTATCACAACTTCTATGGTATCTCCTATCGCTACCATCTCGCTCGGATGAGAGATCCTGCCCCAGCTCATGTCTGTTATGTGCAGAAGCCCGTCCACGCCTCCCAGGTCCACGAACACGCCAAAATCAGTGATATTTTTCACAAGGCCCTTGCGAAGTTCCCCTACCTTTAACTCCCCTAATACCTTGGTTTTTATAGCTTCTCTTTCCTTCATTATGGCGTCTTTTCTGGATACCACAATATTTTTCCTGGGCTTATTCATCTTCACGATCTTGAATAAAAGCGTCTGGCCCACCAGCTGGTTTACATTGCCAAATCCTTTTAACGCGACGAGCGAAGCGGGTAAAAACGCCTCTATGCCCACGTCCACCATTAGCCCGCCCTTGACCTTTCTCGAGACCTTACCTTCTATAAAATCGCCTTCCTTGCAGGTAGCTGAAATTTTATCCCATCCCTGCATCTTTTCAGCCTTGCGCCTGGAAACAGTAATGAGCCCGTCCTCATTCTCTTTGGACTCCACAAACACATCAAATTCATATCCGATCTTTAAATCAGTTATATCCTTGACCTCTCCCACGGATATGATGCCCTCTGATTTATACCCCAGATCAATGTACACGTCCTTCTCGCCTATGGCCAGGACCTTTCCCTTTACTATGTCGCCTTCGCTCAAGCGCCTGAAGGTCTTGCCGTAAGCCTCTTCCAGATTAAACACCTCTCCCTGCGTTTCCTTTTCCTGCTTTGGTTCTCTTAACATTTTTTATATACCCCTCTTTCTTTTAATTTTTTGTTTTTATGTTTCTGGTTACTCTCTGTACAGCCTGATCAGGCGTTGACGCCCCGCTCGTGATGCCGGCGCATATTTTGCCTTTGAACCATTTCTTCTTGAGTTCCAGCTCTGTTTCAATATGAAAACTATCCACCCCGCTTTCTTTGCAGATCTGCCAGAGCCTTCGCGTGTTGGCGCTATTTTTCCCGCCAATCACTATCATAATATCGCAGTCTTTTAGCAAACTGCGAGCCGCTGATTGCCTTTTTGATGTGTCGCTGCATATTGTGTTAAAAATCTTTACTTCGCTGAAATCCTCTCCCAGTATTTTTCCAATCTCTTTTATGTAATTTTCTTTATTTTGCGTTGTCTGCGAGATAATCCCTATCTTTTTAGAATTCTTAATTTTCCCAGCTATGCTATTAAGCGCCTTTACTTCAGGATGGGCGCTGTCCCCTACTATTATTATCCTATACCCGTCTTTTTTAAGGCGCCTTACGATATTCTGGGCGTATTTCACAAAAGGGCAGGTCGCGTCAATAAGCTTTATTTTCTTTTTCCTTATCTCTTCCAGCGTCTCCAGAGGAGCGCCGTGCGAAGATATTATAACCCTGCCGCGCTTTATCTTCCTTAAATCGCTTATTACCTCGAGCCCTTTCCTTGAAAGTTCGTCCACTACCTGTGGATTGTGTATTATAGCCCCGAGCGAATAAATCTTATCGCCATCCTTTAGTTCCCTCAAAGCATTTTCAGCGATATTTATCGCCCGCTTCACCCCGAAACAAAACCCCGCGCACCTCGCTACCTTAATCTTCATCCTTCCCCGCCCGCCAACAACTTGACACTTGTGACAATGTCACAAGTGTCAAGTTGTTTCAGAGTTGTGCTTTAATTCCGCTATAGACTTCATAGTTTCAGACGCTATATTGCTGTACGCATCCTTGCCTGAAATATTTTTTTCAAACTTTAAAGGCCTGCCCACATAAACAGATATGCCTTTAAACCTGGGTAACACTGCGCCTCTCGGAAGCGCCTCCATCGAACCTTTTATATAACACGGCAAAACCTGCGCGCCTGAAGCCGCTGCCAGAAATCCTATACCCGTCCTTGGCTCGCCAAGGCTCCCGTCTCTTGTGCGAGTGCCTTCAGGAAAGATCAGGACAGCCTTGCCCTGGCGTAATTTATCTACCGCTGCCTTCATCGCGCCTAAATCAGCGCCTTCGCGCCTCAAGGGAAACGCGTTCACTGATCTTAAAATCCAGCCAAAGATCCTGTTCTTGAAAAGCGTATCGCGCGCCATGAAATTCAGTTCCCTCTTCACTGCGAGCCCGGCTATAATAGGATCCAGGAAACTCGCGTGATTCGGCGCTAAAATCAAAGGCCCTTCCAGAGGGCAATTCCAGAAGCCTTCTATCCTTAGCCTGAAAAATATTTTAAAGATCGACCTTAATATAGCCCTGCCGATAAAATACATCATCTAATAATGGCCTTCTTCTCGACTCGTCCGCCTACGGCGGACTCGCTCGAAGAATATTGTTCGAGCGGACATTGTGACTATGTATTCATACCCAGTCGAGAACAGAAAATTATAACGAATCCCTAATAAGTTTAGCTTTATTAAGAATCTTCCGCAAAGCCGATTGATTATTGCTTCTTAAGGCAGATTCTATCTTTGACAATTCCTTTTTCAGCGCCCCGATGTCCTTTATCAGATTCTTCCTATTGGTAAAAAATATATCCTGCCACAGAGCAGGTTCGCCAGAGGCAATCCTTGTAGAATCCCTGAACCCTCCTGCCGCGAGATCCAGGTGGTCTCTTCCCACTGCGTTCACAAGGCTCACGCTGGAGGCATGAGGCAGATGGCTGACTCTTGAAAAAATCCTATCGTGTATCTCTGGAGAAAACTCAATCACCTTCATGCCTATAGCGGTCCAGAACCTTTTAATTTTATTCAGCGCCTTCAGATTCGAATTTCTTGTTTTTGTCACAACGCAATACGCGCCTTTAAATAAATCCACGTCCGCGGATCTTACTCCTGACTTCTCAGAGCCTGCTATAGGATGGCTGCCCGCGAAATAAGCGCCTCCAATATCCAGCTTTTCTATATTATCCACTATGTAAACTTTCGTACTGCCCGCGTCCGTAAGGATCGCGCCTTTTTTTAAAAACGGCGCGGCCATTTTCGCTATGCTGACTATTGTCAGGACAGGCGTTGTTATGATTATAAAATCTGAATCCTTCACTCCCTTTTTGAGATCCAGGGTGACGGAATCCGCTATACCTTCTTCAAGGGCGTAATCTATGGTGCTTTTCCTTCTGGACACCCCTATTACCTCTTTGGCCAGTTTTTTCTTCTTTATCGCAAGCCCCAATGACCCGCCAATCAATCCCAATCCTATAATTGTTATCTTTTTAAACATACCTTTATATGTCGCGGCCCATAGCCTTGGCTAATACGCAAAGCTCCTTCATCATTGCCTCAAACCTGTAAGGCACCAGGGACTGTTCCCCGTCGGAAAATGCCTCTTCAGGATTCGGATGCACCTCTATCATCAGGCCGTCCGCGCCTGCCGCGATAGCTGCCTTTGCCATTGGCGCCACAAGATCCCATTTACCTGTCCCGTGGCTAGGATCCACTATAACAGGCAGGTGGCTCAATTGCTTTATAAGAGGCACTGCGTTCAGGTCCAGCGTAAATCTGGTGGCGTCCTCAAATGTCCTTATGCCGCGCTCGCAAAGCATGCAGTTAAAATTTCCGGCTGAAAGCACGTATTCAGCTGACATCAAAAACTCTTTTACAGTGGCTGACATGCCTCTTTTTAAAAGCACTGGTTTTTTAGACATCCCCACCTCTTTAAGCAAATTAAAATTCTGCATATTCCTCGCGCCTACCTGTATGATGTCAGCGTATTTTTCCACCATCCACACGTCTCTCGTGTCCATCACCTCTGTCACGATCTTCAGGCCTGTTTCTTTTTTAACATCCCTGAGGAATTTCAGGCCCTCTTCTCCCAGGCCCTGGAAACTGTAAGGCGAGCTTCTTGGCTTAAACGCGCCTCCTCTTAAGATGCGAGCGCCTGAGCTTTTGACCTTCCTGCCTACGTTGAGCAGCATATTGAAATTTTCAACAGAGCATGGCCCTGCCATAACAACTATTTTTTTGCCCCCCACTTTCACTCCTTCCACATCTATAACGCTATTCTCAGGCTTGAATTCCCTTGAAACAAGCTTATACGGTTTCAGGATAGACATCACCTTTTCAACGCCTGGAAACGCCTCCAGGGGCTGGACCCTTAAGATATCCTCCTCGCCTATCACTCCTATAATAGTGCGTTCTACGCCTCTTGAAACCATGGTCTTTAAACCAAGCTTTTTAACCTTTTCAATTATATGGTCAACCTGCTTTTTCGTAGCGCCAGGACGCAAAACAATTATCATTAAAAACCTCCGGTTAGCTGTCAGCTTTCAGCTGTCAGCTGCTGAAGGCTGATAGCTGAAGGCTGATAGCTCTATGCGACTATCTTTTTGAGCTCTCTGATAAACCTCTTATTCTCTTCTTTCTTCCCCACGGTCACGCGTATGAAATTCCCCATGCCCCAGCCCTTCATGCTTCTAACTATCACGCCTTTTTTCAGAAGCCTTTCACTAGCCTCACCTGATTTTGGGCCAAGCTCTATCAGAATAAAATTCGTGACACTGGGCACATATCTGATACCCAGGGCCTTTAACTCTGAATACAGGTATTTCTTTCCTTCGCGCACTACCCTCTTAGACTTAGAGAGAAAATCCTTATCCTTAAGCGCCCCCAGGGCTCCTGCCTGCGCCAGGGAATTCACGTTAAAAGGCTCTCTCGCCGCCTCCATGTATTTTATTATCTCAGGATTAGCTACGCCATAACCCACCCTTAAGCCAGCGAGGCCGTAGGCTTTTGAAAAGGTCCTCGCGACTATGATATTATTCTTATCGATATAATCCAGGCCATCCGGATAGTCGCCTTCTTCCACAAACTCTGAATAAGCCTCGTCCAGAAAAACTATTGTCTCTTCAGGCAGGCCTTTTAAAAAATTCTCAAGTTCGTATTTCGCCGCGTAGGTGCCGTTAGGGTTGTCCGGGTTAGCTATAAAAACCGCCTTTGTATTTTTGGTAACAGCGTCTTTCATGGCCTTCAGGTCATATTTAAAATACCGCATCGGCACGATTTTTATCTTTGCCCCATGGCAGGCGGACGCGATCTCGTACATAAGAAATGTCGGGTTCGCAACCATCACCTCATCGCCTTCGTTCACAAACGCCCTGAGTAATAACCCTATGAGTTCGTCAGAGCCGTTACCGAAAATAAGCTGTTCCGGCTTTACCTTTAAACGCCTTGCAACAGCCTGCCTGAGATAAAAACACCCTCCCTCAGGATACCTGTTGATATTCTGCAGGTATTTTCTTATAGCATCCATGGCCTTTGGAGAAGGCCCTAATGGATTTTCATTCGAAGCCATCTTGATCACGTCACGCAGGCCCAGCTCTCTCTTCACCTCTTCAATAGGCTTGCCCGGCTGATATGGCTTTACATTTAGAATAGCTTTTCTCGGCTGCATAATTTTTTAGGCCCCTATGGGATACGACCCTAATACCTTAAGATACGCGGATTTTTTCTCTGTCTCCTTCAGCGCCTTTTTCACGTTAGGATTCTGGCTGTGTCCCAGCATATCTATGAAGAAATAATATTCCCACGCCTTTCTCTTTGAAGGCCTGGATTCTATCTTGGTAAGGGTGATCTTATTTTTCTTAAAAGGCACGAGCATGTCGTGCAGAGCTCCCACCCTGTCCTTTACTGAACACATGATAGAGGTCCTGTCATTTTTCGTAGGCGCAGGCGTTGTGTTTCCTATGACTAAGAAACGCGTAACGTTATTGGAATTATCCTCTATGTCTTTCGCGATGACGTCTAATCCGTATTTTTCAGCTGCCAGGATGCTGGCTATAGCGGCTGAGGATTTTTCTTTCGACGCGATATCAGCGGCCTTGCTGGTGGAAGAAACCTCCACGAGTTCCGCAGAATGAAGATTCTCCTCGAGCCAGATCCTGCACTGGCCAAATACCTCCTGCTTAGAATAAATCTTCTTTATTGACTTTATACCGCATTTGGCCAGAAGATTATGCGACACATCCAGCATTATCTCCGAGCATATCTTCAGATCAGAATTTATGAACATGTCCAGGGTGTGGCTTACCATGCCCTCTGTGGAATTCTCCACAGGCACAACGCCGTAATCAGACCTCTCGGATTCTATGTCCCTGAATACATCAGTGATGCTGGAACAGGGATAATACGTCACATTGCTCCCGAATTTCTTTATCGCTGCCAGGTGCGTGAATGTAGCCTCAGGGCCGAGATAAGCTATCTTCACATCCTTTTCAAGGGCAAGCGAGCCTGACATGATCTCCCTGTATACAGACTTTATAGCCTTGTCAGAAAGAGGGCCCTTATTTTTATCCAGGACATTTGAATACACCTCAGCCTCCCTGTCAGGCATATAAGCGCCTTTGCCCGATCCTTTTTTGAGTCTTCCTATATCCTTTGCGATACCAGCCCTTTTGTTGAGCAGGCCTACTATATCCTTATCAAGTCTGTCTATTTTCTTGCGGAGGTTCGCTAAGCTCATTTTGGGTCTCCTCTTCTTTTTGAAAATGTTCGGGCAGTTCAATATCCTTTTCCGTAAAATTAAATTCTTCCAGCCTTGGAAGTTCGCTGAGAGAATTAAGCCCGAAATACTGCAGGAATTCCTGGGTGGTACCGTAAATAATCGGGCATCCGACTGTATCGCGCCTTCCCAAGATCTTCACAAGATTTTTTTCCACCAGGGTCTTTAACACGCCATCCACGTTAACGCCCCGTATGGCCTCTATCTCAGGCTTTGTAGTAGGCTGTTTATACGCTATTATAGCCAGGGTCTCGAGGCTCGGGCCTGAAAGCCTGTCAGCGCCAGCTGTCTTATATAATTTTTTGAGCCACGGGGCTAGCACAGGGTCTGTTACTATCTGATAACCGCCGGCTATTTCTTTTATCCTGAGGGCGCTTGTCTGTCTTTCATACTCTCCAGCGAGCTCTGCTATTACATCCTTTATCTCATTAGCGTCAGGCCCTTCCAGGACACTTTTAATCTCGCTTAAAAATAGCGGCTTATCGCTTACGAATAACATCGCCTCTATAATATTTTTTATCTGCGCTCTATCCATTTATTCTATATTCAACCTGTGTTTTTCGTTCCTTACAATCTCTATGTCGCTGAAATTCTGCTTCTGCACCACGATTACTTCCTTGAGCCTTATAAGCTCAAGCACTGCCAAAAACGTGGCTATTACCTCCAGCTTATTCTTTGAATTCTTAAAAAGCTCAAAAAGGCTCAAGGCCGGACTTTTCACCAGCATGTGCAAAAGGTCATGCACCTTCTGCTCCACAGTGAACTCGTCCTTTACTATCTCCTGGAAAATATCCTTTGGGACATCCTTCAACACCCTGGTAAGGGCTGTTATAAGGTCGAAAAGGCTTGCCTCGAAAAATACCTCTCCAGGCTCAGCCTCGAAAGGTATGTCCCTCGTAAACATCTTTTTTCTCTGGCCTTCCAGGTCCTGCAAAATCCCTGCCACCTCTTTGAATTTTTTATACTCTAAAAGCCTCCTGACCAGCTCCTCTCTCGGATCCTCTTCCTCCTCGGGCAAAACCTCTTTTTCATCCGGCGGAAGGAGCATCTTGCTTTTTATGTGAATGAGCGTCGCAGCCATCACAAGGAATTCGCCGGCGATATTAAGATCCAGCATCCGCATCAGATCCAGGTATTCCAGATACTGCTCTGTGATAGAAGATATGGGGATATCGTAAATATCTATCTCGTTCTTCTTGATCAGATATAACAATAAATCCAGCGGGCCTTCAAATACCTCTAATTTTACCTTGTAGGACATTAAGCCATTCCTATTGCTTTTTTAACCTCTTGCATTGTCTCAGACGCTACTTTGCGCGCTTTTATTGCTCCCTTTTCCAGAATCGAACGGATTTTATCCTCATTTTTCAGAAGCGCCTCTCTTTTATTCCTTATGTCAGCCAGGTAATCGGAAACAATATTGCCCAGATCTTTCTTGCATTCTGTGCATCCTTTTTGCGCCTTGGAGCAATATTCATAAACCTCAGGCGCGTATTCTTTTTTAAGCAGATCGTAATAGGCGTACACATTGCATTTATCCGGATGGCCCTTGTCAGTTAATTTTATCCTCTCCGGATCTGTAAACATACCGGCGCATTTCTTTTTTATGGTATCAGAGCTGTCTCCAAGGGCAATAAAATTATCGTAAGACTTGCTCATCTTTCTTCCGTCTATGCCGAGAAGCTTCGGGATCTTAGTAAGTAACGGCTTAACAGAAGGGAAAATGGCTTTTCCATAGAGAGAGTTGAATCTTTCTCCTATATCATTTGTAAGCTCGATATGCGGGACCTGGTCCTTGCCCACAGGCACTGTGTCAGCCTTGTATATTAAGATATCCGCTGCCTGCAAAACAGGGTAACCGAGAAATGCGTATGTATGCAGTTCCCTCGTTGTTACCTCCCTAAGTTGTTCCTTATAAGTAGGGCATCTTTCCAGCCACCCCAGCGGCACGAAATTCGAAAACGCCATGTATAATTCCAGGTGCTCCTTTACATGCGATTGGACAAATATCGCGCTTTTCTCCGGATCTATGCCGCAGGCTATCCAGTCACAAGCGCATTCTATTGTAAACCTTGAAAGCATTGACGGGTCTTCGTATTCGCTCATCATGGCGTGCCAGTCTGCCACCATGAAAAAGCAGTCGTACTTATCCTGGAGCTTTGCCCAGTTATCAAGCGCCCCGAATAAATGACCCAGATGCAACGGCCCGGTAGGCCTCATCCCGCTTAAAATCCTACTTTTCATAACATCCTTGCTTCTCGACTCTGCTCCCATGATCCGCTCTCGTGACCGCTCGAAGAATAATATTGTTCGAGCGAGTCCCGATACGAAGTATCGGGACGAGTCGAGAACTATTTAAGCCTTCTTGCTACTTTTCTGACCTCAATCGCTTCTATCAGGTCGCCTTTTTGTATATCCTTAAATCCCAGGCTTATCCCGCACTCAAAACCCTCTTTCGCCTCTTTCAAATCATCCTTGAAATGCTTCAGAGAACTCATCTTGCCTTTATAAACCACTTCTTTTTCCCTGATCAGCTTGCATATCGCGTCCCGCGGAACCCTGCCTTTTGAAATAAAACATCCTGCCACTACACCTGTCCTGGAGACATTGAAAACCTGCCTGACCTCTGCCCTGCCCAGGAATATCTCTTCTATCACAGGCTCCAGCATGCCTTCCATGGCAGCCTGGATCTCGTTCACTATTTCGTAGATAATGCTGTAAAGCCTTATCTCCACCTCTTCCTGTTTCGCGAGCGCCTTTGCCTCACTCGTAGTCGTGACGTGGAAACCTATGATTATGGCGTTTGAAGCTGAGGCGAGCATAACGTCAGACTCGTTTATATCGCCCACCTGGCTGTGTATCACGGAAAGTTTCACCTCGTCTGTGCTTAATTTCTCCAGGGAATCCTTTATTGCCTCGAGCGACCCCTGCACATCAGCCTTTATGACTATCTTTAATTCCTTTACCTCGCCGCCTTTTATTTTATTGTAAAGCTCTTCGAGCGTGACCTTGGAGGTTTTTCCAGCGAGTTTCTGAGTCTCTGATTCTATCTGCCTTTTTGAAACTATATCCCTTGCCTTTTTCTCATCTCTAATTACATAAAATCTCTCGCCTGCATGCGGCACGCCTGAAAGCCCGAGTATCTCCACGGGTTTTGCCGGGCCTGCCTCAGTAACCCTTCTCCCTTTATCGTCCAGCATTGCCTTTATCTTGCCGTGATTAAGCCCTGCCAGGACTATGTCGCCTATCTTCAGTGTCCCGTTTGAAACAAGCACCGTAGCTATAGGCCCTTTGCCTTTTGAAAGCTCTGCCTCTATTACCACGCCTGTGGCAGGCCTTTCAGGATTTGCCTTTAATTCCAAAAGCTCCGCTTCCAGCAAAAGCATTTCCAGCAGACTGTCAATGCCCTGGCCTGTCTTTGCTGAAACACCCACAGTGATAGTCTTTCCGCCCCATTCTTCAGGAGTAAGGTCGTGCTCCGCGAGCTGTTTTTTAACCTTATCCAGATTAATATTCTGCTTGTCTATTTTATTTATAGCCACCACTATTGTAACGCCCGCGGCCCTCGCGTGGTCTATGGCCTCTATAGTCTGAGGCATTATGCCGTCGTCAGCAGCTACTACAAGTATTACAATATCAGTGGCATTCGCCCCTCTTGCGCGCATTGCTGTAAATGCGGCGTGACCGGGCGTATCCAGAAAAGTGACACTGCCTTTTTCCAGCATGACCTCGTACGCGCCTATATGCTGTGTTATGCCGCCCGCTTCTTTGTCCGCCACCTTTGTCTTCCTTATCATATCAAGGAGCGAGGTCTTCCCGTGGTCAACATGTCCCATCATGGTCACTACAGGCGCCCTTGGCTTAAGTTTCTTAGAATCGTCGGGCTTATCGAGCTCTGCTAAAAATGTTTCATCCAGGCTGGCTGTTTTCTCAATCGTATAACCAAAATCCGCGCATATAGAACGCGCCACATCCTCCTGGATAGCCTGATTTATGTTAATCAGTATCTTTTTATCCAGAAGTTTTTTCAGAAGTTCAGCGGGTTTTACGCCCAGCTTCGCTGCCAGGTCTTTCACCACTATGGGAAGCCCTGTCTTTAGCACCTTGGGCTCTGGCTTCGGCTCTTCTTTTATCTCTACTGGTTTTTTCTCCTCTGCCTTCTTTGCCTCAGGTTTTTTCACCTCTATCTTTTTCTCTTCCGGCTTTTTATGCTCTACCTTTTTTTCCTCTACCCTTTTTACCTCTACCTTTTTCACCTCTATTTTTTTCTTTTCTTCAGGCTTCTTTACCTCAACCTTTTTTACCTCTACCGCAGCTATTTTCTTCTCTACAGCCTTTGGTTTTTCTACAGGTTTTATTTTGGCTGTTTTTAACTTTGGCTGCGCCTTTTCCTTCTTTGCCGGCGCTTTTAGTTTTGCCTTTGGCTTAACCGCCTTTTTAGGCTTCAATTCCTTTGCCAGATCTCGTACCCTTATAGCCATCTTCTTCACATCCTTCGCCTTAACAACTTGACACTTGTGACAATGTCATAAGTGTCAAGTTGTTGTGTTCACTATTAGGTTTCTTTTTCCTTTTCTTCTGTTTCCTCTTCTTCTTTTTTCTCTTCTTTCTTCGCTGCCTCAGCTGCAGCTGCTCCAGCCTCCGCTGCTACCCGTTCTTTTTCAGCCCTTGCCTCGCGGTTCTCTTTATTCTTCCTGTCCCTGACCTCGTGCACCTTATGCTCCATGAGCTCCTTGGCTGATTTGAGGATCTTTTCAGCTGTCTTCTTGCCTATACCCTTTACAGCGATCAATTCATTCAGGTCAAGCTTGACAATCTTACCTACGGTTTCATAGCCTGCCTTCTTGAGCGCCTTTTCTGTTTTCGGCCCTATGCCGTCTATCTCTATTACAGAGATCTCCCTCACCTCGTCTATCTCGGATTTGCTCCTGATATCTATATTCCATCCTGTAAGTTTCGCGGCGAGCCTTACATTCTGGCCTTTTTTGCCTATTGCCAGAGAAAGCTGGTCATCAGCCACCATTACCTCAGCCCTTTTATCAGCCTCCACTGTCTTTACACTCGTAATCTCAGCAGGACTCAGGCTGGCTGCTATAAATTCTCCCATATTTATGCTCCAGCGCACAATGTCTATCTTTTCGCCTCCCAGTTCTCTGACAATATTCTTGACCCTCTGGCCCCTCATCCCCACGCACGCGCCCACCGGATCCACCTTATCGTCCTTGGAATACACAGCTATCTTTGAGCGGTCGCCTGCCTCGCGCGACACTGCCTTTATTTCCACAATACCTTCGTATATCTCAGGCACCTCTAATTCAAA
>JAUYDX010000049.1 GCA_030691625.1 Candidatus Omnitrophota bacterium
TCAGACCGCGAACCTTGTCAGGGAAGCAGGTAATGGCTCAAGCGAGAAAAGGGTTTCATTGAAGGAGGGCAATATCGCGAGGTCGAATATTGGAAAGAAACTCCTGGCCAAAGGGAATTGGTTTCTCAGGGAGAGCAAGCATTTTTCCATATTTTACAGGGATCTTAACCAGGCAAAGATAATAAGCGACAAGGCTGAGTATTATTTTGAAAAAATAATCTATGACCTTGGATATGAAAAGGACCTGAAATGGGATAAGAAATGCCAGGTGTTTATAGTGGAGAATACAGAGAAATGGAGGGATTTTTTAAAAAGCATAGGTTTTAACACAGAGCTAATCGGAGGATTTGTGCCTAACTACGGGGAAACAGAGATGTTCCTCTGCGCCATATCAGATGGCTACCTGGCTGTTACATTTCCGCACGAATTAACGCACCTGATTTTTAAAGAGGTGGCTGGTAAAAATGTTATACCCCTGTGGCTGAATGAAGGCCTGGCGAACTACGAAGCGAGCCTCACAAGCGTTTCAGGGGAACTGTTGACAAAGAGCATAAAACAGGGCACGCATATTTTACTGGGGGATCTTTTGCGCATGACAGCTTATCCCGAAGGCAAAGAGGCAAGAGAGCTCTTTTACGCCCAATCAGAAAAGCTGGTAGAATTTCTGATAACCCAGTACGGCAGGGAAAAATTCAGGAAGTTCTGCGACCTTATACTTAAGGACAAATCATTCAAGGACGCTGTCTCCGGCGTTTACGCTAAGGATTTCAAAGACATAGAGGACTTTAATATAAAGCTGGTAGAATATATTGTTAAATGACAATTAAATTGTTATCTATTTTTATTATTTTTGTTTTATCCGGATGCGCTGATATCAAGGTGCCTGCCACGCATTACGCCATCACCCATCCTCTAAGCACAAAGACAATGGTTACGCAGGGCACGAGCAAGGCAGAGGTCCTTGAAAAATGGGGGGACCCGAGCATGGTAAAGGATCTGGGGTATGACGACATGGGGCTTAAAAAAGAGGCGTGGACATACAATGCCTGGTTCCCGCATACGCCGCTGGACTTCAGGCATTTTTCCAGGAATAAACGCATATATTTCACAGGGGATTACGTGACAGGGTTTGAGGACGTAGAAGATGAAGATAGCGGGAATAAATAAACTAACCGTATTTTTCGCAATAGGTTTCAGCATGGCAACGCTTTTAAGCGCGGCTTATTGCTCTGAAGGCCCTGACGATAAAGAAGGCCTGGTAAATTATATAAAAACCGTATCTCCCATAATGACAGACGCGGACATGACTATAAAAAATATAGGGTTTAATATTGTATCTATAGATGAAGGCGCAAGGCGCATGGCCGATTACATAAACAGGATGTCTCTGATGAACTATCCGGAGATTTTATCAGGCCAGTACAAGATGACGCTCCTGGCGTTTAAAAAAATAAGGATGGGGCTTTTATTGTTCTCTCCTGAAAGAAGAGAGATGTGCGTGGGGTTGATTAAGAGCGGAGGAAAGTTTTTAAGATACGCGGCAGAGGATATACTTGATATAGTAAAAAAAGAAGGACTGCTTAGGAAAGAAGACAAGCCCGAAGAAAAAGGAGAGTGATCTAGATGAAGAAATTTTTCAAATGCGCAGGTTTATTTTTCTTTTTTTTGAATCTATTTTGCCTGGCAGGTTATTCTTCAGATGAGAAGCAGGCCCTGGATGCCCAGCAGGCTCAGATCAGGAGCCAGCAGGTTTCTCAGAGTCCTCAGCCGCCAAGGCCTGTGACTCAACCTGTTGTCCCGTATTCGCCTGTAGGCATTGCGCCGACCCCTCCTCCGCAGATTGCAATGCCGCCTATTACCCCGGGCCCTATAAATACCCCATCGGCCCCGTTTCCGCAGAATCCCCAGCCTTTTATACAGCAGAGTCTTCCAAGTTTCCCTGTTCAGGCAAGGATGCCTATTACTGCGAATGTTCAGCATCAACTGCCGGAAACGCCTGTTATAGGTAATTCGCTGGGAAAGGTCTTGGAGATGGGCGCAGAGAATGACGGGACGCCGTGGATAAAAGTAAAAGATGAACTCTTTGACGAAACTCTGAAGATAAAAGTTAATCCTAAAAGCACCCCTGTTATAAAGGGGAGCGCCAGTTCAAATTACAGCGATATAAAAGTGGGCGATTCTGTCAATGTGATTTTTAACCAGAATGGCGAAGACATTACAGCTAATTTTGTGAGCATCCTGACAGAAGAAGACCTGAAGGCGATGGAAGCAGGCTCAAAAAACGAATCAAAGGACAAAACGCCTCCTAAGCAATAACACCGCACAGTGGATAAAAGGCCTCTGGTTGTAATAGCTGTATTCTTCATACTTGGCATTGTTTTGGCTAGGTTCCTGCCGGATAGCATCACGCTCTTACATGCATTCGTAATAACACTAATTCTAGTAACCCTCACCCTGACCCTCTCCCTTAAAAGGGAGAGGGGAGCGCATGTCTTTTTATTCTTATCAATAATCTCGCTCGGAGCGCTTCTTTATTTAAATTCTAATATATTCCCTCAGAATCACATAAGCCATTTTTTGGGGAATGATAAGATAAAGGCAGAGATAACAGGCGTAATAAAAGGGCCTAGCGAGTCAAGAGGGATCTATTACGGAAAAGTCAGCTCGAGATATGTGTTTGAATTAGAAAGCGTGGGCGGGTTTAAAATAAGCGGACTTACAATATTAAGGATACAGACTGAAAAGGAATATAACTATGGCGATAGAATCCTTCTAAAGGGCACAATAAAGAGGCCTGGTTTATCTAATAATACTTCTCGACTTTGTCCCTCGCTTCGCTCGGGACTTCGCTCGAAGAATAATAATGTTCGAGCGAGGCCGAAGGCCGAGTCGAGAACTAATTTTGACTACGCTGAATATCTTAAAAATCAGAATATCTTCGCTATTATAAACGCAAGCGAGAAAAATGTGATATTGCTGGAGCGCGATTATAAAGTAAATCCTGTTATACGATACGCCTATCTTGTCCGCGAGAAGATAAAAAATCAATTTCTCGAAAAGATGCCTTTTGAAAGCGGGGCATTTTTAAGAGCGATACTTCTTGGCGACCGGTCGGAGCTTCCGAAGAAATTAAACGAATCCTTCAGAAATTCCGGCACCATGCATATACTTGCGATAAGCGGGCTGAACGTTGCGCTTTTGGCGGGCGCGTTTTTATACCTGTTTAAACTTTTAAGGATTAAAAGGGAGATCTGCTATATATTGACGATGCTGTTACTGGTATTCCTGATGCTGCTTACAGGCTCGAGCGCGTCTGTGGTAAGGGCGACTGTTATGTGCATCGTGTTTTTTACAGGGCTGCTCTTAGGCAGGCCGGTGGATATGTATAATTCTCTCGGAGCCGCAGCGCTTTTTATATTGATAGCGGATCCGAAGGATGTTTTAGACATAGGTTTCCAGCTTTCCTTTATAGCGGTGCTGTCAATGGTTTATCTTACGCCCAGATTAATGAGGTTCGTAAAAAAGGACTGGAATTTTTACGCCAGGAAGTATTTAGCCGAGCCTTTTATGATTTCTGTTTCCGCCACGCTCGGGACATTTCCTTTTATTTTATATTATTTCAGGATGGCCACGCCAATAGCGGTCATTTCAAACATCTTTATAGTCCCGCTCATGTTTATTTTAATGATAGGCGGGATGTGTTTTATCGCGTTTGGATGGGTACCTTTTCTGGGAGGATTAATAGCAGGTTTTAATAATGGCCTCGCGAATACGATATTTTTTCTGGCCGCTTTTTTCGCGAGCCTGAAATACGGGCACTTCAATGTGTAGGGGACGGTCACTGACCGTCCCCAACAAACTGCGATTGACCATTCTGAGGCAAGATGTTAAAATAAAAGACTATGAAGATAAACGGCAAGTTTTTAACAACAGGCATAGGAAGCCTGCCATATATTGACGCGGGAAAAGGCGCTCAAAAGGTCTTTGAGGCATTTGACATACCTTTCTGGCCGCAGTTTCCGAAAAAAAGCTTCAAAGAGAATATGTACACGCAGTTTAGCCAGGGCCTGCCAGGGCTTGTTATAGATGAGAAAAAAAAGACTATCCATGTTGACAGCTCCAAGGATCTGAGCGAAGAATTGGCCAAGATTTACGAGGCGCATATTTCAAAGGCCTATGATGCGTTTGCCATTAAAGAGGATTACGCAGGAGGGTTTTACGCCTTTATTGAATCTGCGAAAAGGCAAAAGCTGGAATGCGCAAAAGGACATATTACGGGCCCTGTGAGTTTCGGGCTTGGGGTGGCTGATGAAAAAGGCAGGGCCATTATTTATAATGACAGTTTGAAAGAAGCGCTTGTGAAACTTTTGGAGATAAAGGCGCTGTGGCAGGTAGAAAGATTAAAAGGCATAGCGCGGCAGGTTATAATATTTATAGACGAGCCGTACTTAGTGAGCTTCGGGTCCAGTTTTGTGAACCTGAAAAGAGAAGACGTGATATCGATGCTGGATTCTATCATAGAGGGGATACATTCGCGCGGCGCATTCGCTGGTATACATTGCTGCGGCAATACAGACTGGTCTCTTATCGCAGGGACAAAGGCGGATATTATAAATTTTGACGCGTACCTGTACGCGGAAAATCTTTCGCTTTATTCTAAAGACATAGAGAGATTTCTGAAAAGGGGAGGATATTTAGCGTGGGGCATTCTGCCTACTTCAGAGGATATATTGAAAGAGACAGATAAGACTCTTTTCAAGAGGCTGTCTTTACAGATCGGCAATCTGGAGAAAAAATCCATAGATAGAAATCTAATACTATCAAATTCTCTTCTCACCCCGAGCTGCGGGATGGGTACCCTGTCAGAAGATCTTACTGAAGACATAATCGCAAAACTGAGTAAGCTATCAAACCTGGCGAAACAAACAACTTGACACTTGTAACATTGTCACAAGTGTCAAGTTGTTTATGGTGTAGTGTATGGGGTATATTCGAGTACCGTTATTTTATAAGATAAAAACAGGGGTCCTGGCTTTAGGGGCGCAGTCAAAGGGGGCATTTTGCATTGCAAGAGGCAATACTGCCTATCTATCTGATTCGTTCGGAGATTTAGGGGATGTGGGTAATTTTAGAAAATTTGAAAAAAAGATCAAGGCTTTAAAGCGCGAGCTTAAAATAAAACCTGATATTATCGCGTGCGATATGCATCCGGAATATATTTCCACTAAGTACGCATTTGAAAAAGTCAAAAGTCAAAACGACCAATCCTTCGGATTGGTACCCGAAGTCAAAATGATTCAGCATCATGAGGCGCACGTGGCAAGCTGTATGGCTGATAACGGGATCAAGGGAAAGGTGATAGGCGTTGCCTTTGACGGCACAGGTTTTGGAAGGGACGGGAATGTGTGGGGAGGGGAATTTTTCACAGGCGGCGTAAAAGGGTTTAAACGGGCCGCTCATCTGAAATATATACCAATGCCGGGCAGCGAGGCCTGTATCAGAGAGCCGCGGAGGATGGCGTTTAGTTATTTATATAAAATATATGGTAAAAATGGATTGCCTCGTCCCGACTTTGTCGGAACTCGCAATGTTATCTTAGGACAGATGATAGATAAGAAGATAAACTCGCCATTAACCTCAAGCGTGGGCAGGCTGTTTGACGGGGTTTCATCGCTTATCGGCGTCTGCGATTTCGCAGGATATGAAGGAGAAGCCGCGATCAGGTTAGAGAAGATAATTTCAGGCCAAGGGTCAAAGGTCAAGGGTGAGTATAAGTTTAAGTATCTTAAGGATGGCGAACTTACAATAATAGATTGGGCGCCTGTTATAAAAGGGATTGTTACGGATTTGAAGCTGGGAGTAAAAAAACCGGAGATCTCGTTGAAATTTCACAACGCTGTTTGCGGGATGATAAAAGATGTGTGTATTATTTTGAGAAAGAAATACAGGATAAACAAGGTTTGCATGAGCGGAGGGGTGTTCCAGAATAGGTATATAAACAGCCATATTAGACCAATTCTGGAAAAAGAAGGGTTTGAGGTCTATGCGCATGAAAGGGTTCCGACGCATGACGGTGGCATTGCGTTAGGACAAGCGATTTTAGCAACCACCTCAACCGCGCAGGAGGCCTTCGGCCACCTACGCGGTTTTAAAAGGAGTTGAAGATGTGTTTGGCGATACCAATGAAGATTTTAAAGATAGAAGGCGACAGGGCAGTGGTGTCCAGCGGAGGGGTGCGGCGCAGCATAGGGATTAGTTTTCTGAAGAACCCAAGGGTAGGCGATTATGTGATTGTGCACGCGGGATTCGCGATAGAGAAACTGGATACTAAAAGGGCAGAGGAGACATTAAAATTATTAGAGGAGATTCAATAGGTTATCCACAAAGTAGGGGAGGTTTAAACCTCCCCTACTTTGTGGTAGAGGATAGTATATGAAATATATAGATGAGTTTAGAGATCTGAAGATATCCGGCAAATTGGCAGGCCTTATCAAGAAAGAGGCAGAGGGCCTATCACCAGTGAATTTTATGGAGGTTTGCGGCACGCATACAATGGCTGTTGAAAGATTCGGCATAAGGAGAATGCTCCCGGACAATGTAAAGCTTATTTCAGGCCCGGGGTGCCCTGTGTGCGTGACCCCGAAGGATTATATTGATAAGGCGATAGCCGTTAGTAATTTAGAAAATATTATAGTGTTTAGTTTTGGGGATATGCTAAAGGTCCCCGGCACAAATTCCACGCTTTTAAGAGAAAGGCCAAAAGGCAGGGTAAGGGTGGCGTATTCAGCCCTGGATGCGGCGGAATTCGCTGAAAAAAATCAGGATAAGAAAATCGTATTTCTGGGTATAGGATTTGAGACAACCGCTCCGACCGTAGGCTCAAGCGTGAAATACGCTAAGAAGAAAAGGATAAAAAACTTTTTTGTATATTCAGGGCACAAGGTGATGCCGCCCGCGATGAGGCTTTTGGCAGGAGATAAGGATATAAACGTAAAAGGATTTTTATGCCCTGCGCATGTCAGCGCTATTATAGGCATGAAGCCTTACGGGGTAATCAGCGAAAAATATAACATACCATGCGTGATATCCGGCTTTGAGCCTCTGGATATATTGCAATCCATACTGATGCTGGTGAGGCAGGTGAAGGCAAATAAGGCAAAGGTTGAAAATCAGTACAATAGGGTGGTTAAATTCTCGGGAAATACCATGGCGATCAGGCTGATGGAAGAGGTTTTCTCAATAAGGGATTCTGAGTGGCGGGGTATCGGGAATATCCCTAAAAGCGGGCTGTGCTTAAGCAAACGCTACGAGGATTTTGACGCGGAGAAAAATATAGATTTCCCAAAAGTCATAACCAGGCAGGATAAAGGCTGTATATGCGGAAGCGTGTTAAAAGGCGTAAAGACGCCTTTGGACTGCGCGTTATTCGCTAAAAAATGCAGTCCGGATAACCCTATCGGCGCGTGCATGGTTTCCAGCGAAGGCGCGTGCGCGGCATACTACAGGTATAGAAAATGAAAACCATAACACTTTCTCATGGAAGCGGCGGAAGATTGATGTACGACCTGATAAAAGATCTGTTTTTGAAAGATCTTAAGAACCCTATTCTGGATAAACTCGGGGACGCCGCGGTTATAGCGCCCGGGGCGAGGAAACTGGCTTACACCACGGATTCTTTTGTTGTTAAGCCTTTATTTTTCCCCGGAGGGGACATAGGAAAGCTATCTATATGCGGCACTGTAAATGACCTGGCTGTTTCAGGCGCGATGCCGAGATATTTATCCTGCGCGATGATAGTGGAGGACGGGTTCAGTTACGCTGATCTGGAAAAAATTACTTTGTCCATAAAAGATACATGCAGGACCGCGGACGTTAACATAGTGGCTGGAGATTTCAAGGTTGTTGAAAAAGGCTCTATAGACGGGATATTTATAAATACATCAGGCATAGGAGAGATTTTTAAGGATTCAGGGATAGATATCTCAAGGGTAAAACCAGGCGATAAGGTTATAGTAAGCGGGACTATAGGCGATCACGCCGCCTCAATACTCTTAGCCAGGGAGGAATTGAAATTCAAGGCCAGGATTAAAAGCGATTGCAGCCCTCTTAATGGCCTGGTATCTTCGATAATATGCAGGGATATAAAATTCATGAGAGATCCTACAAGGGGAGGCCTGGCCACTACATTGAATGAAATCAGCATGGCTTCAGGTTATGACATCTCTATAGAAGAATCCAGGATCCCTGTAAAAAAGACAGTTAGGGCTTTGTGCGAGATCCTGGGTTTTGACCCTTTATATATGGCCAATGAAGGCAAGCTGATCGCGATAGTTTCCGGGAGTTCGGCAGGCGCGATATTGTCAAAAATGAGAAGGCATCCTCTGGCTAAAGATGCCGCGATTATCGGAGAAATTAAAAAAGATAGAGATAAAAAGGTATATATTAAGACCAGGTCTGGCGGCTCAAGGATCCTGGATATGATTACAGGCGAGCAGCTTCCAAGGATCTGCTAAGAATCTGTCCAACTTCGCAAGTTGCCCCTTTGGGCAACTTGCGAAGTTGGACAGGTATATATATGGCGAAGAGTAAGGATTATCAGAAAAGATTTTACAGAGAATGGACAAAGGATGGTGACCTTATCGGCCAGGAGGTCATTGTAAGAGAGACAGACCTTTTTGTCTTCGCGGAAAGGGATATTAAGGCTATTGCCGAGAAGGTTGTAAAAAAATACAGGGGCCAGATAGAAGGTTATATAAAAAAAAGGCCTGAATTCATGGAAAGCCTTGAACCGATCAGCCAGGATCCCGCGGCCCGGGATATCATAAAAGAGATGATCCGGACAACAGCTTTTGCGGGTGTTGGACCGATGGCGAGCGTGGCAGGCGCTATAGATGATTTTGTTGCGAATGAACTTCTGGCTTATTCAAAACAGCTTATAATAGAGAACGGCGGGGATATATTTATAAAGTCAGATAATATCCGGCGAGTTGCGATTTACGCCGGCGATTCTCCTTTAAGCAATAAGATATTTATGAAAATCAAGCCGGAAGACACGCCTCTCGGGGTATGCGCTTCTTCAGGCACAGTGGGGCATTCTTTAAGCTTTGGAAAAGCAGACGCCTGTGTTATAATAGCTAAATCCGCCGCTCTGGCAGACGCGGTCGCGACAGCAGCGTGCAACAGGATCAGAGAAAAGAAGGATATCGCGCCGGGCCTTGAATTCGCCCTTTCCATTAAAGGCGTGAAAGGGGCAATAGCAATACTCGGGAAAGATTTTGGAAGTATGGGGGATGTAGAATTAGTTTGAATGAGGAGGTAAAACCATATGGGCGCTCAAAGAATTGTTTTAAAATTTCCGCACAGGCTGGTGGACCAGCCGATAGTATACAGGATGGTAAAAGACTTTGACATTGAGTTTAATATATTAAAGGCGTACATTACCCCCAGAGAAGAGGGCTTGCTTGTGCTTGAACTTACAGGCAAAGACGACAGCCTTGAAAAGGCGTTGAAGTACGCTAAGTCTCTGGGCGTTACGGTCCAAAGCCTTTCGAAGGATATAAAAAGAAACGAGTCTAAATGTACGCATTGCGGGGCCTGCGTGCCTATATGTCCCACAGGCGCGCTTGTAACAGATCCCCTGACCCGCAAGGTGCTTTTTTATGACACAAAGTGTATTGCCTGCGAGCTATGCATAAAGGCCTGCCCGCCAAGAGCAATGGAGTTGCATTTTTAATCTTGACATAAAACATAGGGTATGTATCATATTAGAATATTTATTTTATTCTCTTACCTGAAGACCGGAAAGGGCAATCTTGGACTCATATTTTATAAATAAACCCAATCTCGACAGGCTGGTAAAATCCTTATTGAAGACGTACAAGATTTTTGCGCCTGTAAAATCAGATAATAACAGGTTTTACAAAAAGATAGGCGAAGAAGGGCTTGGGGAGTCTATAGTAGGAGAAATAAGGCCTGTGGAGCCTGTTAAGAGTTTTTATTTTCCAGCCAGGACAAAGATAGCCGAATATTTTTCCGAAAAAGATCCTGATAAAAAAGAAAAACCCGTGGCCATTATAGGCGCCAAATCCTGCGATCTGGCGTCTTTCAAAGTGATGGATTATGTATATGGCCAGGCTCCGTTCCGCGACCCTTCTTATATATTCAAAAGAGAGGATAACCTTGTAATATCCAGCGATTGCACATGTTACGGGGAGACGTGTTTCTGCGTAGCCGTAGGAATAGCGCCTTATCCTAAAGAAGGGTTTGATATCAATCTTTCGGAACTTGACGGAGGCTACGTGGCGGAACCAGGGTCTCCAAAAGGAGAAAAGCTTATAAGGGAGTATTTTAAATTATTCCAGCCCGCAGATCCGTATATTGAAAAAAGAGATCTAAATAGGAAAAAACTCTGGGAAGATTTATTGGAACATGTGAAGAAGAGCAAGATTCCCCCGAAAGATTCCATACAGCCGGCGTTTAAGAAAAAGTTTGATTCGGATCTGTGGGGAGAGGTTTCCAGGACTTGTGTTGAGTGCGGGGCCTGCAATTATGTCTGCCCTGCGTGCCATTGCTTTGTACTGATGGATCAGAAAAAAGAAGACGGTTTTGAGAGACTAAGGATGTGGGATTCGTGCCTGCTCTTGTCTTTCGCAAGGGTAGCAGGGGGCGCAAATCCCAGAAAGCTTCTCGCCCAGCGCATGAGAAACCGTTTTGACAAAAAGTTCAATTTTTTCCCTGATATAATAGGAAGATTTGGCTGCACAGGCTGTGGGAGATGCATAGAGGCATGTCCCGGCAAGATAGATATACGCGAAGTTCTCAGTAAGCTCCAAACAACTTGACACTTGTGACATTGTTTCAAGTGTCAAGTTGTTTGGGTGGGATGATAAGGGAGTTATGGATAATCCGTATTTGCCGATAAAGACAGAAGTGCTTGATGTGATAGAGGAGAGCCCTACTATAAAGACTTTCAGGCTCAAGTCTGAGACGCCTCTTTATTTTAAGGCAGGCCAGTTCGTGGAAATGAGTATTCCTGGCAAAGGAGAAGCGCCTTTTACGCCGTCATCTTCGCCTTACGAAAAGGATAAATTGGAAATCACTATAATGAAGGCAGGCAGGATTACAGGTATGATCCATGATCTGAAAAAAGGCGACATAGTAGGGCTTAGAGGGCCGTATGGCAATGAATACCCTCTTTCAGAATACGAGGGAAAGGAAATCTTGCTTGTGGGCGGAGGCGTGGGATTGGCTCCGCTGAGGGCATTGTTCCTGGCGTTAGTTCACGATATAGAAAAATATAAGAGTGTTTTATTCTGCTGCGGGTCAAGGACGCCTTCGGACATTATTTATAAAGACTCTGTTCTGGATAAATGGCAGCATTTGGATAAAAAAAGAATAAAGTTCAGGATAACAGTTGATAGAAAAGACGATGCGTGGAAAGGCAATGTGGGCCTTGTTACAACAACGCTTGATAAGCTGGACCTTAATATTAAAAATAGCGTATCAATCGTGTGCGGGCCGCCTGTAATGATGAAATTTTCCACTTTCAAGCTTCTGGAAGTGGGCTATAAACCGGAACAGATCTATTTATCAATGGAAAAAAATATGAGCTGCGGCATAGGGAAATGCGGGCATTGCAGGCTTGGGAATTTTTATGCCTGTAAAGACGGCCCTGTATTCAGATACGATAAGATAAGCAATATTCGCGAAATCTGGGATTAGAGATGAAAAGGTTATTTGTGGATCTTGAAAAATTAAATAGCTGCGGCGAGGTAAATGCGAAATGCAGTTATTATTATCATCCTAAGAATAATGGTATAACCAGATTGAGGGAGATTGGGCAATTTTTGTATATATGCAGGCATTGTGAAGAGGCCCCGTGCGTGAACGCGTGCCCCAAGGAAGCTATTACAAGGCAGGAAGACGGGATAATAAAGCGTTATACTGCGAGGTGTATTTCGTGCAAATCATGCAGCCTGGCGTGCCCGTTCGGCACAATATCGCTGGATACAATACCTTATATAATATCTCAGTGCGACGCGTGCGTTGATAGGAGCGATAAAGAGGAGCCTGTTTGCGTGAAATCGTGTTCAGTGCCCGATGCTGTGAAATTTATAGAGGTAGAAGAGTCTGAAACAGAGGATATATATTTAATAGGCAGACATGTAGCAGTGCATGCTGTGCCGTGGAAAAAAATACATCCATAGAAAGAAGCTGTCAGCCGTCAGCTATCAGCCTTCAGCAGCTGACAGCTGAAGGCTGATAGCTGAAAGCCATTTATGTTAAAGTATTTATTTAACTTTATTGTATTTCCCGGGTTTTTGTTTACGGTTATTGTGGGACTTCTTGCGTGCTGGATAGACCGCAAGGTCACTGCCAGGATCCAATGGAGGGCCGGGCCGCCGTGGTACCAGCCGTTTATTGATATTGTGAAACTAAGCATAAAAGAGATCACGGTTCCCAGGGCTGGTTCAAAGGGTTTATTTTTTCTTTCGCCTTTAATAGGCCTGAGCGCTGTTACGCTTGTATCTACGCTGGTATGGCTTGTTAATATAGATCCTGCTTCAAAGGGTTTTTCAGGAGATGTAATTGTAATTGTTTATCTTTTGACTCTGCCTGCGATAGCTGTCATGTTAGGGGCGTCCGCGAGCGCTAATCCTCTGGCGTCTCTTGGCGCGTCAAGGGAGATGAAGATGGTGCTGGCGTATGAATTGCCGTTTGTCATTTGTTTAACAGTTCCGATCATTAAAAGTCACGGACTTTTAAGACTGAGCGATATTATAAATTATCAGGCTGTTAATGGTTCGTTTGCCGCAAGTCTTTCCGGCATTATCGCGTTTATTGTTATGATATTCTGCATGCAGGCAAAGCTGGGGCTTGTTCCTTTTGACGCTAGTGAGGCAGAGACAGAGATAATGGCCGGCACGTATATAGAATATTCCGGCATGCTTTTGGCTATATTCAAGATCACAAAGACAATGCTGATGGTAACTCTGCCGCTATTTTTGATAACGCTATTCTGGCAGGGGTTTAATTTTCTGAGCCTGTGGAAATATGTTATAATTTTAGTTGTAATAATTTTAATAAGAAACACAAATCCACGCGTTAGGATTGACCAGGCAGTGAGGTTTTTCTGGGGAAAGATGACGTTGATGGCAATACTGGCGGTATTACTAGCTGTAAAAGGGTTTTAACCACTTCAACCTCGTAGGTTGCCACAGGCAACCTACGAGGTTATTTAAATTATGAATCTTAAACTTAAGGCCTTAACTAAGTCGATCTGGGTGTATCATATGTCAACAGGCAGCTGCAATAACTGCGACATAGAAATACTCGATCTTCCGACGCCCAGGTTTGACATAGAGAGATTCGGTATAACGCTGGTAGGCAGCATCAGGCATGCGGACGCAATACTTGTGACAGGTTCTTTGAATTTAAAGACAATACCCCGGATAAAGGCGATTTATGAACAGGCGCCAAAACCCTGCGTAGTTATTGCGATAGGCGCGTGCTCGTGCGGGCAGGGGATATTCAGGAATGGGCCAAACTGCCCTAATCCAGTGGATTCGGTTTTGCCCGTGGATATCTATATACCGGGATGCCCTCCGAAACCAGAGGCGATGATAGCGGGCATCGTGAAATTGATAGAAAAACTTAAAGGAAATATAACCACCTCAACCTCGTAGGTTGCCTGCGGCAACCTACGAGGTTTCTTTAATATGAGAAGAGAATCCATAATAGAAAATATAAAAGTGCGCTCCGGAAAGGATTTATTGGGATTTATAGATAAGTCCAAAAACAGGATATACTTTACTATCAATAAAAAAATACTCCCGCAGATAGCGAGATATCTTTTTAACGAAGAGAAGGCAAGATTTTCCACCGCGTCCGGGGTGGATACAAGAAAGACAATAGAGATACTGTATCATTTCTCAGTGGATGAGATAGGGCTTTTCATATCGCTCAGGGTTATCCTGGAAAAACCGGATATCGAGATAGATTCTATTTTACCTTTATTTAAATGCGCGGAATGGATAGAGATGGAGATGTACGAGATGCTCGGGGTAAATTTCAAGGGCCATGAAAACCCGAAGCACCTGCTTTTGAAAGACGACTGGCCAAAGGGCAATTATCCGCTGAGAAGAGACGCATAACCAACAACTTGACACTACAAACATTGTCACAAGTGTAAAGTTGTTTGAGGATCAGATATGGGGCGTAAAATAATACCAATAGGGCCGTATCACCCATTGCAGGACGAGCCTGAATTTTTTAAACTTCACGTGGACGGCGAAACCGTGGTGGATATAGACATAGAGCTCGGCTATAACCACAGGCTGGTTGAAAAGATAGCCGAGTCCAAGAATTTTGACCAGGTGGCGTTCATGGTGGAGAGGATTTGCGGCATATGCTCTACATCGCATCCATTTGCCTATGTGAATGCCATAGACGATCTTCTTGGGGTAAAGGCGCCTGAGAGGGCGCTTTACATAAGGACTGCGATAGGAGAGCTCGAGAGGATACACAGCCATTTATTGTGGCTGGGATTGGCAGGCCATTTTCTGGGATATAACACAGTGTGGATGTGGGCGTGGCGTTACAGGGAGCCTGTGCTTGACATATTTGAAAGAGTAGCGGGGAACAGGCAGAATTACGGGATGATGAAGCCCGGGGGCGTAAGGAGAGACCTGTACGAAGAGGATTTCCCGTGGATAAAAAAGACTTTAAGGGATTTGATACCTAAGATCGATATGTTTAAAGGCGCGGTAATGGACGACCCTGTAATAAGGGCGAGGACCGAAGGCGTTGGAGTTTTGACAAAAGAGGATTGCAGGGAGTATTGCGTTGTCGGGCCTACTGCCAGGGCATCAGGGGTGAATATAGATATAAGAAGGGATGACCCATACGCGGCTTACGATAAAGTAGAGTGGAAGGTTTGCACGCACGAGGGCGGGGATGTGTTCGGCAAAGCTGTTGTTAGGATCCTGGAATTATACGAGTCTATAAATATAGTGATCCAGTGCCTGGATAAAATGCCAAAAGGCCCGATAGATTCAGGCATAAAAGATATTCCTCCGGGAGAAGGCATTGGAAGACATGAGGCCCCAAGAGGGGAAGTAGTGCATTATATAATGGCAGACGGAGGAAATAGCCCTGCCAGGCACAAGATAAGGGCGCCGAGCTTTATGAACGTAGCCTCCAATAAAAAGGCTGTAATAGGAGAGACTATTTCTGACGCTACGATTATTCTTGCCGCGGTTGATCCTTGTTATTGCTGTACAGAGAGGATGACAGTGGTGGATTATAAGACAGGCAAAAAAATGATGGACGGCCAGGATCTTATAAGGCTTTCGCGGGAAAAGACGGAAAGACTTAGAAATCGTTAAATCACCCTCACCCTAACCCTCTCCCATAAATGGGAGAGGGAATATGGTTAGAATATGAAAATATTGTTAGAGCCGATATTAGTTTCAATAGTAGCAGGGTTATTTATCCTGCTCATACCTGATAGATTCAGGAAGGTTGCGGAAATCTTCAGCCTTCTTACGTCAGGATATTTATTTATCGCGGGTATAAGGATATTTTTTGCCGCTCCTCTTAATGCGGGGTATTTTTACGTAGATAATCTATCCAGGTTTATTGTGCCGGCTATAGGGCTTTTCGGGATGCTGGTGACATTATATTCAATGCGGTCCATGGCATCTTATAAGGATATATCTTCTTATTATACCTATATATTGTGGACTATCGGCTCATCCATGCTGGCGGCGATTTCGAATAACATAATCCTTCTTTTGGTCTCCTGGGGGTTTCTTGGATTCACTCTTTACGCGCTTATAAATATATCAGGGCCAAGGGCGGCCGCGATAAGCAAGAAAACATTTATTATAATCGGAGGCACAGACAGTCTCATGATACTCGGTTTCGGTATGATGTGGCTTATGACAAGGTCTTTGAATTTAAGCGATATGAGAATAGACATATCCGCCCCTATGGCGCTCTGGTCTTTTTTACTTGTGGCGGCCGGCGCGTTTGCAAAAGCAGGCGCTATGCCATTTCATACGTGGATACCTGAAACAGCGAAAGAAGCGCCCATTAGCGTAACAGCATTTTTACCAGCCAGCCTGGACAAGCTGCTCGGTATTTATTTATTGGCAAGATTGGCGATTAATGTATTTATTCTAAACAGTTTTACCTACGCGATCCTTATGGTAATAGGCTCGATTACAATAATAGCGGCGGTTATGATGGCGCTTGTACAGCACGATTTTAAAAAGCTTCTCGGGTATCATGCGGTCAGCCAGGTGGGATATATGGTGCTTGGGATTGGCACTGGAAACCCGATAGGCATAGCAGGCGGGCTCTTTCACATGTTGAACCACGCTATATACAAATGCTGCTTGTTTCTTTCAGCCGGAAATGTGGAATATAAGACAAAGACCTCAGAGCTGGATAACCTCGGAGGCTTGAGCAAGATAATGCCAATAACATTTCTAACAACGCTGGTTGCTTCGGCCGCGATATCAGGAGTGCCGCCTTTTAACGGATTCTTTTCAAAATGGATGATTTATCAGGGTTTGATAGAAAAGGGCAGGTCAGGCGGAACGCTGTGGATAATATGCCTCGTGGCAGCAATGTTTGGAAGCGGGCTCACGCTGGCGTCGTTCATAAAAATGATTCACGCGATATTTCTGGGACAGAGGGCAGAAGGCAGTGCCCAGACAAGGAGAGACGAGGTAAGGTGGCAGATGTGGTTTCCTGTTATTACCCTCGCAGCTTTGTGTGTAATATTCGGGATATTCGCGTATCAGATCCCTTTAAAATTTTTTATAAGGCCTGCCTTGGGGATTGATATAGATTTTATAGGCAAATGGCACACTTTGAAATCCGCGTTTCTTTTATTCGCGGGCCTTATACTGGGCGTTATCATATACTTATTAGGCAGCTTTAAATCAGTCAGGGTGAGCGATTCTTATATAGGAGGCGAGGCGCTTGAAAAAGACATGAGGCTTTCCGGCGCAGAGTTTTATAATACCGTAAAGGAATATGGTTTCTTGGGGGTTATTTATAAAAAAGCAGAGGCAGGATTTTTTGATATATATGAACAGGGAAAGGCCCTTGTTTTCGGGATAGGCGGATTTTTCCAGTATCTGCATAACGGCGTATTGCCGACGTATCTGGTGTGGACGCTTTTGGGCATGATGGGGTTATTTTTATTTTTCATGAAATAGGTGGGGCATAATGGAATTACACATTCTTTTAATATTTATGATAGCAGCTGCCATAGTGGCGATAGAGGTGAAAGACCTTCTTTCTAGCGTAATCGCTGTGGGAGCTGTTGGTTTTGCCCTGTGCCTGGCTTTTCTGGTTCTCAAGGCGCCGGACCTGGCTATCACGCAGCTGGTGGTAGAGATATTGTGTCTAATTATTTTGATCAGGGCGACAATCAATAAAGACCTGCCGCTGGTGATTGAAGGCAGGTGGATTTTTAATACGTTTTCCACTCTTGGTTTTATAGCGGTATTTCTTTTATTTAGCTGGCTCGCTTTAAAAGAACTGCCGGGTTTTGGCGAGCCTATAATGGCTGTTGTAAAGAAATACCTGCAGGAAGGCGTATCTAAGACAGGTTCCGTAAATATAGTAACCGCTGTAATACTGGATTTCAGGGCATACGATACATTGGGAGAGGCAACGGTCTTATTTACCGCTGTAATAGGCATAATGGCGATACTGCGCAGGCCAGGTAGAAAGAAAAGAGAATGATAGATAATCCGAAAACAGGCATGACATTGATAGTAAAAACGATTACGCGGCTGACAGTAGGACTGATACTGCTTTTCGGCATTTATATTATTCTGCACGGCCATGTTTCGCCCGGAGGCGGATTCGCGGGAGGAGTAATTGTGGCGCTGTCATTTGTGCATCTCATGCTTGCCTTTGGAAAAGATGTTGCAGCAGCCAGGATTTCCAAGAACATGGCGTCTAATCTGGAATCCATAGGCGCGATGATGTTCTTATTTGTAGCGTTATTGGGTTTTCTCGGAGGGTCGTTCTTCCTGAATGTTCTTGGTAAAGGAAGCCCTTTTAATCTTTTTAGCGCGGGAACAATACCTTTAAGTAACATATCCATAGGCATAAAGGTGGGCGTGGGATTGTTTGCGATATTTCTGGCCCTTGTAATATTGGAAAAATCATCTAAAAAGGAACCATGACGCTTTATTTTCTGTGTCTTATGTTATTCTGTGTGGGGCTTTACGGGGTACTGCGCAAGAGAAACATCGTAAAGATGATAGTCGGCCTGGGCATAATGGAATACGCCATGAACCTGTTCTTTGTGCTTCTCGGTTATCGTTTTCATGGAAGGGCTCCCATAGACGCGAAAGACCAGGACATACTTAATATGGTAGATCCGCTTCCGCAGGCGCTGGTGCTGACGTCTATCGTTATCGGCCTTGCTGTTACAGCGCTTATTATTTCCATAGCCCTTAGAATTTATGAGAAATACGGCACTTTCGATATCACGAAGATAAGAAAGCTGAAAGGATAAATGAAAGTCATAAACATCATACCTTTTTTTGTTATTATCCCTCTGGCTGCGGCGTTTCTGATTTCGCTTGTCGGAAGATTTATAAAACGCTCAAGCGAAACCATTATTTTTATATCCAGCCTGGCGCTTCTGGGATCATCTCTCTACGCAAGATTTTTACTTAACTCAGTACCCGGAAAGATCCTGGTTTACAAGATAGGGGGGTGGGTGCCTCCGTTCGGCATCTGTATGGTGATGGACGGTTTGACCTGTTTCATGCTCGTGACTGTAAATCTTATCGCGTTTTTTGTGGCAGTGTATTCATTGTCCTACATGAATCAATATACAGATAAGCCGAAATTTTTCACGTTGTTTTCTCTCATGGTTTGCGGCATGAACGGGGTGATCATAACAGGCGATTTATTTAATCGTTATGTATTCCTTGAGATCGCATCCATTGCCAGTTATGCCCTGGTGGCGTTTGGCACAGAGGCAGAAGAGCTGGAGGCGTCTTTTAAATACGCGATTATGGGTTCTGTGGCTTCAGCTTTTATATTTATAGGGATTGCTTTTCTGTACAGCTTCACATCTACTCTGAATATGGCGGATATGGCCAGGATTTTAGCTTATAAACAGAACGTGTGGGTCATACCTTTTGTAGGGGTATTGTTTTTAATGGGCTTTGGCTTGAAATCCGCGCTTGTCCCGTTTCACGCTTGGCTTCCTGACGCCCATCCATCTGCCCCTGCCTCGATTTCAGCCATGCTTTCAGGGATTTTAATAAAGACATTGGGCGTATATTCCCTGATCAGGATATTTTTTAATATAATAGGCTCCATGCGCGGTTTTCTTGCGGTATTGATGTTTTTAGGCGCTCTGTCGATGCTGGTGGCAGTGGTGCTTGCTTTGTCGCAATGGGATTTGAAAAGATTACTGGCGTATCACTCTATAAGCCAGATAGGTTATGTGGTTTTAGGCATCGGCCTGGGGACACCTCTCGGGGTGCTTGGGGGTTTATTTCATTTATTCAACCATTCGGTTTTTAAGTCGTTACTTTTCCTGAATTCAGGGTCAGTGGATTACGCGGCCGGCACCAGGGATTTAAAAGAAACAGGAGGCCTCGGGAAACTGATGCCTGTGACCGCGAAGACTAACCTGATTGCTTCTATGGCTATTGCGGGTATTCCGCCTTTCAACGGAT
>JAUYDX010000052.1 GCA_030691625.1 Candidatus Omnitrophota bacterium
GTTTCGCTTTTTAGAAACGTTATACCCAGCCGCGTGCGCATGCTTGCCTATATGGTTATCATCGCCACGTTTGTAATCTGCGTGGATAGATTCCTGAAGGCGTATTTCCCGCCCATAAGCGAGGAGCTGGGGCCGTACGTCGGACTCATTATCACAAACTGCATTATTATGGGAAGGGCAGAGGCATACGCTATTAAAAACGGGCCGCTTCTTTCAGTGCTTGACGGGTTAGGCTGCGGCATAGGCTATACTTTTATGCTTATCTTAATGGCGCTGGTGAGAGAGACGATAGGTTTTGGGACGCTTCTCGGCTACAGGGTAATGCCGGGATCCTGGGAAAACTGGGTGGTAATGACTATCGCGCCAGGCGCATTTTTTCTTTTAGGGGTTTATCTGTGGATATTCAGGACTATTGCTAAAAAGACAGAGGCTTAAAAATGAATACGACTAACCCGTTAGTTCTTCTAGTCGCCGCGATATTTACGCATAATATAGCGCTTGTGTACATATTGGGGATGTGCCCTTTTATAGTTATTTCAAAGAATTTTAAGACAGCTTTGGGCATGGGCGCAGCTATCATATTTGTGGTCACATTGACCGCTATTATAAACTGGCCTATATACTGGCTGATCCTTGTGCCTGCTCACGCTGAAATAGTCTCATATCTGATTTTTATTATTGTAATCGCGGCGACAGTTCAGCTATTGGAAATGCTTATAGAAAAATTTTTCCCGCCGCTTCAGTCTTCTTTCGGGATATTTCTTCCGCTTATCACTGTCAATTGCATTGTCCTGGCGGTACTGCTTTTCATGGTGTTAAGAAAATATGATTTTGTCCAGACAGTATTTTATTCTGTAGGAACTAGCGCAGGCTGGGCGTTTGCTATCATAATCATGGCGGCTATAAAAGAAAAGATGATGCTTATTTCTGATATACCAAAGGGCCTCAGGGGCGCGGGCATCACAATGATTATCGCGGGGCTATTGGCTTTTGCCTTTATGGGCTTTGCGGGGATGATTACTCTACAATGACAGCTATACTTATAATGAATGCTATTCTGGTGGTAATTGCCATACTTCTTGTAATAGCAGAGAAGTTTCTGGTTACCTACGGGGAGTGCAGGATCACTATTAATAAGGAAAAAATCCTGGCTGTCAACGGAGGCGATAATCTCCTGGGCTATTTTGCGCAGAACAAGATCTTTGTGCCGTCAGCCTGCGGAGGCAAGGCAACTTGCGGATATTGCAAAATAGAAGTATTAAGCGGGGGAGGCAGCATACTGCCGACTGAAGAGGTCTTTATCTCCCGCAAGGACAGGCTAAAAGGCGTCAGGCTCGCGTGCCAGGTTAAGGTAAAGAACGATATCGAGGTATTGATCTCCCAGGAACTTCTGTCTGCCCAGGAATATAAGGCGTTAGTGGTTAAGATATTGGACCTTACTCTAGACATAAAACATGTTTTTTTGAAATTAGAAGAACCTTCCAGTATAAGCTTCAAGCCCGGCCAATACGTGCAGTTTAAGATACCTGAAACAGATGAGTTTCGGGCCTATTCTGTCGCGTCCAGGCCTTCGCAAAATAATATGTTAGAGCTGATTGTGCGTTTAGTGCCGAACGGCATGTGCTCCTCGTATATACATGAGGTGCTGGATATAAATGACAAGATTGCGCTTACAGGGCCTTTTGGGGATTTTTACCTGAGGGAGGATTCTACGAGGGATATAGTATGTATTGGCGGCGGCTGCGGTATGGCGCCGATACGCTCCATACTATTACACATGAAAGAAAAAAATATGCCAAGAAAGGTTGCGTATTTCTTCGGCGCCCGCAGTAAAAAAGACCTTTTCTTCACAGAGGAGCTTTTCAAGCTTTCAAAAGAGTTCCCAAATTTTAAATATGTTCCTGCGCTTTCAGAGCCTAAGCCTCAGGATAGCTGGAGGGGCGAGACAGGCCTGATCACCCAGGTTGTGGAAAGAACAGTGGTTGGAAACGGGCATACAGAAGGATATCTTTGCGGCCCGCCGCCCATGATAGACGCTTCCATAGCAGTGCTTACCAAGAAGGGTATAGAGGATATATACATATACTATGATAAATTTTAAGCGCCTCGCAATCTGGATAAAGGCAACTCGCGCGCCGTTTTTGACAGCCACGCTCGTCCCGGTAATACTCGGCACTGTAATAGCGTGGTCGGAAACAGGAAGATTCAGTATTATAAATTTTATCTTAGTTGTGACAGGCATCAGTTTTCTACATACAGGAACCAATCTGATGAATGATTATTTTGACCACAGGACAGGAAACGATCTGTCGAATAAAAACTATACGCCTTTTAACGGCGGGAGCCGCGTTATTCAGGACGGGTTAATAAGGCCTAAAGGAATACTTTTATTCAGCCTGGCGTGTTTTGTTATAGGATCTATTATAGGGCTATGGATAAATTATACTCTTAAAACAAATGTCGTGCTTTTCATGGGGATTATCGGCGTATTTTTAGGAATTTTTTATACAGCTGAACCGCTGAAGATAGGTTATCTCGGGATAGGAGAGATTATTGTGGGATTTTGTTTTGGGCCTCTTGTGGCGCTTGGCGCGTACTATGTCCAGGCTATTGAGTTTTCCTGGCCCGCGTTTTGCGCTTCAATACCTGTCGGTATCCTGGTGGCCTTGATACTTTTTATAAATGAATTCCCAGACTATGAAGCTGATAAGATGGTGAATAAAAATACATTTGTAGTGCTGCTTGGAAAGGAAAGAGCTGTTATGCTTTTTAATATATTTCTGCGGCTGGTATATATTATTATTGCTGTTTGCGCTATCTTCAAAACATTGCCATGGGTAATCCTTATAACTTTTTTAACTATACCAGCCGCTTTCAGAATAATGGAGGTTTCCAGGAAGAATTTCGATAAGATAAGTGAACTTTTGCCTGCAAATGCAGGCGTAATAAAGGTACATATTATGGTAGGTTTTCTTATGAGCGCTTCTTTTCTGCTGAAAGCGCTTTTTTAAAAGAGTAGCTGCAAAGTTTACTTTGCC
>JAUYDX010000082.1 GCA_030691625.1 Candidatus Omnitrophota bacterium
AATCGATTTTTTAAATCCTGTGCCGGGCCAAATCATAGTAGACGCCACCATAGGCGGCGCAGGGCATAGCGAGGAAATCCTCCAAAGAATCACACCCGGTGGCATGTTGATAGGGATTGACAGAGACGAAGAAACACTGAGATTGGCATCTGAAAGGCTCAGGCCTTTCGAGGGGTCATTCAAATTGATAAATAAAAATTTTAAGTATCTGAAAGAAATACTTAAAGACTTAGGAGTTAATAAAGCAAATGGAATTATATTTGATTTGGGCATATCTAGTATCCAGATGGAGGCGCGCGAGAGAGGGTTCAGCATAAAAAATGACGGGCCTCTGGATATGCGCATGGATCGCAGCCAGACTCTCACAGCGAAGGACCTGGTTAACCGCCTCAGGGAATCAGAGCTCTCTGACACCATAAGAGATTTCGGAGAAGAGAGGTTTCACAGAAGGATAGCCAAAAGGATTGTTGAAGAAAGAGCCCGCAAAGAAATTTCTACAACATCCGAGCTGAGCGGCATAATTTTACGAAGCCTTCCTTACAGCCATAATAAATACAAAATACACCCTGCTACCAGGACCTTCCAGGCCATACGCATAAAGGTCAACGACGAGTTGGGCTCTGTCCGCCAGGCGCTTAACGCCTTGCCTGAGGCGCTGGAAAAAGGCGGCCGGGCGTGCGTTATATCATTTCATTCGCTGGAAGATAGAATAGCAAAAAATACTTTCAAAGAGTTTAAGGCCCGGGGCCTTTTTAATATTCTTACTAAAAAACCTGTCGCGGCAAAGGAAGTTGAGGTCATTTCAAACCCGCGTTCAAGAAGCGCCAAGCTGCGTGTAGCAGAAAAAATGTAAAGCAACCTCTCTGTTCCCGTTCGCCGATCGGGACTATTGTCCCGATCGGCGAACGGGAACAACGGGAACAACGGGAACAGAAACGGTAGGAGAGATGCTGTGAAAAAAATACTCGGCTCTATATTTATAGTAACGTTTGTAGCGTTGATGTATGTGAACCAGCAGGCCCTTGTATACCAGATGGGCCTCAAAGTAAAACAAAACAACGATGTTTACACAAAGCTGGTTGACCATAACAAAATTCTGGTATATAATGTTCTAAATTTGAGGTCACCTGTCACTCTTGAGAGAAAACTCTTAGCAAAGGAAGTAGAGTTATCCATGCCTTCCAAATGGCAGGTGGTAAAGATTAATCATTCCCCTAAGAAGATTGCTTTAAAAGGTAAAAATTTAGCGAATATCGCACGCGGCAAATGAAGCTTCTCGGGCTAAAGCCCGAGATTTCCTGTTGGTAGGCAGGCTTGGAGCGAAATACTGAGCGGCCTCTAATTATCCTAGCCTTGAATGGTGAGGTTTTTAGGCCGCGAATGTATAAAAAATAGGTAAGAATTGTGTATAAAGGAACTCCTTCTCGCATAAGGAAAGTTCTGTACGCCCTGATCATAGCGTTTGGGCTTCTTTGTGTCAGGCTCGTTTTTGTCCAGCTGGGCGCTGCTAAACCCCTTTCAGATATTGCCTCAAGCCAATACAGGCTCGTGGTATCGCTTCTTCCCAAGCGCGGTGTAATTTACGACCGTAACCTCAAAGAACTGGCCATAACCATAAACTTAAGTTCAATATTCGCTGAACCTTTCAAGGTCAAGGATAAAGGCCTTGCCAGCGAGAAACTCGCGAATGTTCTGGGCATTAGCAGGGATGAAATATATAAGAAGCTCAGCCAGAAAAAGGGATTTGCCTGGCTGGGCCGCAAAGTCTCTCCGGATACCGCAAGGGCTGTCCGAGCCCTCAATATTAAAGGTATAGATTTTATAAAAGAACCTCAACGCGTCTATCCCAATGGCGTTCTGGCTAGCCACATCCTGGGCTTTACAGACATCGATAATAACGGCATTGAAGGCCTGGAGCTGAGATTTGATAAGTATTTGAAGGGCGTTATGGGCTACAGGTATTCGATAAGAGACGCGAAGCAGCGCGAGGTCCCGGGATATGAATATAAAGAGATACTTCCCATAGACGGGGATAATATGGTCCTTACCATAGACAGCCTGATCCAGTCATTGGCTGAAACCGAACTGGAAAATGGCTACGAAAAATATAATGCCAAAGGCGCGTGCATCATAGTGATGGATCCTTACACAGGCGATATCCTGGCGCTCAGCAATAGGCCGAATTTTGACCCTAATAATGCCAGCTCATCCCCGCCTGACTTCAGGAGAAACAGGGCTGTGTGCGATTTTTTCGAGCCTGGCTCGAGTTTTAAAATAGTAACTGCCTCCGGCCTTCTGGAGGAAAAGGCAGTGAAGCCCAGCGATAAATTTTTCTGCGAAAACGGGGAATACAGGTGGTGCGGACATACATATCATGATCATAAGCCTCATGGCTGGCTGGAATTCAGGGATGTAATTAAATTTTCTTCAAATATAGGCACAATGAAGGCCGCTCAGAGGCTCGGCAAAGATAGGCTTTATAAATATATCAAAAAATTCGGATTTGGCGTAAGGACAGGCATAGAGCTTCCCGGCGAGGTAAATGGCATCACTACTCATCCCGGCACCTGGTCAAAACTTTCTTTGTGCAGCATTTCAATGGGCCAGGAAGTGGCTGTGACAGCTATTCAGCTTGCCTGCGCGATGTCAGTTCTGGCAAATGGCGGGAATCTCGTAAAGCCCAGGATTGTGCAGGCTATTCAGGACAGGACAGGCCACGCGGTAGAAAAATTTGAATCAAAAAAACCCCAGAGAGTGATTTCAGAAGAAACCGCAAAAGAAATGAGGGATATTTTAAGAAGCGTTGTTGATAGCGGCACAGCAGAGCTTGCCGAGGTGGAGGGATATTTTCCGGCAGGTAAGACAGGGACTGCGCAGAAAGTGGAGCCGAACGGCACATATTCGCACAGAAAATTTACAGCATCATTTATAGGTTTTGTG
>JAUYDX010000057.1 GCA_030691625.1 Candidatus Omnitrophota bacterium
CTTTAATCTGAATCACCTGTCTGCCTTTGTAAAATCCGCACACACTGCATACGCGGTGCGGCAGTTTGGGCGATTTGCAGTTGGGGCACATTGAAATACTGTCCACATGTATCTTTTGAGAGCCCCTTCTTTTTCCCTGCCTTGAACCAGAATGTCTTCTTTTTGGTAACGCCATTGTAATCTCCTTTTTTTATTTACCGCACTCGCATTCCCCTGCGTTAAGATTCTGCCCGCAATTAGGGCAGAGCCCCTTGCAGTCAGGCTTGCAGATAACCTTCATGGGGTAATCCAGTATTATCTCCTGCCTTATCTCGTCGTCCAGCTCCACTACCTCCGCGGGTTTGACCTCCCGGATTACGTTGAATTTTTTTCTGAAAATGCCGTCAAATCTGGAAAGGCATTTCACGCACGTGTATTCCACAGGCGATTCCACTGAGATATCCACAAATATCTCTCCGCTTGTCTTTGTAACATCCGCCTTCACATCTATAGGATTAAGAAAGCTTATAACAGTCTGATCTTCCAGCAAAAGAGAACCTGGTTCAATCTTCTCGCTTAACTCTAATCCCCCTTCCGGTATCTTATCAACAAATATTTTCATAACCTCTCCCCAAACAACTTTACATTGAGACATTGTCTCAATGTAAAGTTGTTGCGATGCGATAGGTATCGCGGGCTATCATTAATTCCTCGTCAGTGGGGATCATCAGGGTTTTAGCGCCTTCCGGGATAACTCCTTTACAGATTTCTTCTATAATCCCCGGGTTATTCTCCCCAATGCCGCCTGTGAAAACCACTGCGTCACATCCTGACATCACAGCTGTATATGAACCTATATATTTCTTTATCCTGTAAACGAAAATGTCCAGGGCCAGCTTAGCCCTCTTATTTTTGGCCTTTTCCTTCAACAATTCCCTCATGTCATTGGTGAGCCCGGAGACCCCGAGAAGCCCGCTTTCCTTATTAAGCATCTCAATGACCTCTGCCGCGTTCATTTTTTCCTTTTCCATTACATAGGGTATAATGGCAGGGTCTATATCACCGGATCTGGTTCCCATCATCACGCCTTCAAGCGGGGTAAACCCCATGCTGGTATCAATTGCCTTTCCGTTCTTTACAGCGGTTATACTGCATCCGTTACCGAGGTGACAGGTAATAAGTTTGAGTTCTGCCAAAGGCCTTTTTAAAACGCCTGCTGCCTGCTCTGAAACATATCTATGGCTTGTGCCGTGAAAACCGTATTTTCGGATCTTATATTTCTCGTAAAACTTATACGGTATCCCGTAAAAATAAGCGTAATCCGGCATACCGCAGTAAAAGGCCGTGTCAAAAACAGCCACGTGCTGTATATCAGCGAGTATCTTCCTGGATTCATTTATAACCAGCAGGCTGGGAGGATTATGGAGCGGCGCGAGTTCCGTAAAATCCTCTATGGCCTTTATCACTTTATTATCTATTAAAACAGACTTGCTGAATCTGTCCCCGCCGTGCACCACCCTGTGGCCTACAGCGCCTATACCCGAGCCTGCCTTATCAAGTATAATTTTGATCGCGTCCCTGTGGCTTGGTATTTTTTCTCCTATCCTCTCCACAAGGCCCTTATCCAGAAGTTTTTCCGCTCCTTCTTTGATATCAAAAAGTTTGTATTTTATTGAAGAACTTCCGCTATTTAAAACAAGAATTATCATTTGTCTTTAAACCAATAACCCGCCCTGCGCCCTCACAGCTGTTACCGCAACAGCGTCTATGACATCCTGCGTATCGCATCCTCTGGAAAGATCGCTGGCTGGTTTTTTAAGGCCCTGCAAAAGCGGCCCTATGGCCCTGGCCCCTGCAAGACGCTGAGTCAATTTATAAGAAATATTTCCCGCGTCCAAATTCGGGAATATAAAAATATTCGCCCTGCCTTTAATCCTGGAATTAGGATCCTTCCTTGCGGCTATCTCCGGAACCACAGCGCAATCAACCTGTATTTCCCCGTCCACGAGTAAGCCGGGTTCTCTTACTGTAACTAATCTTGTGGCCTCCTGGACTTTTTTAATGCTGTCATCAGAACCGCCGCTGCCCTTTGTAGAATAGCTTAACATGGCGATTTTCGGCTCATCATCCAATAATACCTTTGCCATCCTCGCGCTGGATATGGCGATATCTGCCAGCTGTTCCGCGGTAGGGTCAGGCACTATCCCTGCGTCAGCGTATATAAACACACCGCTGGAACCAAGGGTCTTATCGCTCAATATTAAAACTGTGGAGCTCGAAACTGTTTTTATGTTCTCCGCGGAACCGATACAGTAAATGGCCGCCTTTGCCACATCGCGCGTGGTCGTGGAAGCGCCTGCCACAGTGCCGTCCGCGTCCCCTGCGCTGACCATAAGCGCGGCGTAAAAAACAGGGTTCCTGGTAATGATCTTAAGCGCGTCATCAGGGCTGACATTTTTATTTTTGCGCCTTTCGCAATAAAGCGCCGCGTACCTGTCCAGGTCCTTTGATTTTTTATTATCTATTATCTCAACGCCTTTTAAATCAATGCCTTCTTTCTTCGCGATGTTATCCGCCTCTTTTGGATCGCCTATTAAAACAGGCGCGCATATGCCTGACTTCATCAGGCCCTCGATCGCCTTTAAAACCCTCGCGTCATACGCCTCAGATAAAAGTATCCTCTTTTTTATCTTCTTCGCCTTCTCGTATATTTTATCCAGAAATTCCATACGCATTGCTTACCTTAATTTTTCTTTTATCGCCTTTTCCACAAAACCAGGCACAAAACCCTTTAGGTCCGCCCCAAGGCTCGCCGCCTCTTTAATTAGTTTGGAAGAAAGATAAGAATATGACTCCCTGGGCGTCATGAAAATCGTCTCCATGTCTCTGGAAAGTTTCATGTTAGTAAGCGCCATCTGAAATTCGTATTCGAAATCAGAAATCATCCTGAGGCCTCTTATTACAATCCTCGCGTTTTTGCTGGCAACATAATCCACCACAAGTCCCTTAAAATCATCTATCTCCACCCCTTTAATACCTTTGGTTGCTTTCTTTAACAGATCCACCCTTTCAACTACGCTAAAAAGAGGGTCTTTTTCGCTATTGTGCGCCACTGCCACAATAACCCTGTCAAATATCTTGACAGCCCTTTTTATGATATCCAGATGGCCGTACGTAACCGGGTCAAAACTGCCTGGGTAAACAACTGTCTTCCTCATTTTTTATAAAACTCCAATAGCGTATCGCCGTATTTGTAAGACCGGGTTTTTCTGAAAACGCCTATATCTTCAGGTAGGGCCTCTTTCTTAAATACCTCTGCCACGACCACAGCATAAGGTGTTAGTATATCACAACTGGATAATTCTATCAACGTATTTTTAGCCATGTCTTTGTAATAAGGCGGGTCTAAAAATACGATATCGTAGGGGAGGGTTTGAAACCCTCCCCTACGCAAAATATCTATGCAATCTTTATTATATATATCATATAATGTTTCCGGGATTGCCAGTTTAGCGAGATTTCTTTTTACAATAGAGATAGAGGCGTTACTGTTATCAATAAATACTGATTTTTTCGCGCCCCTGGACAATGCCTCTATGCCCATTGCGCCGCTGCCGCAATATAAATCCAGAAAATTAGCGCCTTCTACATTACCCTTTAGTATCTCAAACAAGGCCTCCCTGACCTTATCAGAAGTGGGCCTTATGCCTTTTGGCATCTCTATAACCCTGCCTTTATATTCCCCCGCTATTATTTTCATAACAACAAAATGTTTACTTCTGTCCAACTTCGCAAGTTGCCCATTTGGGCAACTTGCGAAGTTGGACAGGTTTTATCCTACCGATGCGAGTTCTAAATCATCTCTTGTAAATTTAGACAATAGGCTCTCCGGTATCATCCTGTTTTCAGGCAGTCTTAAAAACCTGTCTCTTTTAATCAGGTCTAACGCCTCCTCTTTTGCAGTCTCTAGTATAGCCCTGTCCCTGATTATATTGGCTATTTTCAATTCAGGAAGGCCGTGTTGCCGGGTGCCAAAAAATTCTCCCGGACCCCTTATCTCAAGGTCTTCTTCGGCTATCTTAAACCCATCCTGGGTTTTAAGCATTGCGCTGATCCTGCGTTTCGCGTCATCAGTTTTAGGGTCGCTGACCAGGATGCAATATGAAATATGTTTGTCCCTGCCTATCCTTCCCCTTAACTGATGCAGCTGGCTTAAGCCAAACCTTTCAGCGTGCTCTACGATCATAGTGGAGGCATTAGAGATATCCACTCCCACCTCCACCACTATTGTTGAAACAAGTATATCTATTTTGTGGTCTTTAAAGTCATGCATCACAGCTTCTTTTTCTTTTGATTTCATTCTGCCGTGCAAAAGCCCTACCTTAAGATCAGGGAAACGGCCGCTCAGGTCCTTGTGCATCTTTATAGCTGCCCTTAAATCTGATTTCTCTGATTCATCTATTATCGGGTAGACCACGTAGACCTGCCTGCCTATCTTTACCTGTTCCTCTGCTATTGCGTACGCCTTTTCCCTGTTTTTCTCCTCAAAGAAAAGCGTTTTTATCCCGCCTCTTCCCGGCGGAAGCTCGTCTATCACAGAGACATCCATGTCGCCATAAACAGCGAGCGCCAGGGTCCTGGGTATAGGCGTAGCTGTCATAACTAGTATGTCAGGATTCGCTGACTTGGATTTTAAAAGCGCGCGCTGCAGGACCCCGAATTTATGCTGTTCATCTATCACAGCGAGTCCTAATTTTTTAAAACTCACGCCTTCCTGAATAAGCGCGTGAGTGCCTATCACAATGTCTGCCTCGCCTATCTCTATCATGTGACGCCTGCGCCTGCGTTCTTCCTCTTTTAAATCGCCCGATAAGATCATAGCCCTTATACCGAGTTCTTTTACGAGCGCGCTTATATTTCTATAATGCTGCTCAGCCAGTATCTCCGTAGGAGCCATTAAAGCTGCCTGATACCCATTCTGCACTGTCAGAATAATCGCGTATAAAGCCACTATGGTTTTGCCGCTACCCACATCGCCCTGGAGCAATCTATTCATTGGTTTTGGGCTTTTCATGTCTTCTTCTATTTCCTTTATGACCTTTGACTGGCTCCTTGTAAGCTGAAACGGAAGGCTTATCTTAAATTTATTTATCAGATCGCCTTCGATTTCATGGCTGTAACCTGTCATATCCATCTTAATGCTTGCCCTTTTTAGCGCCATGCCTGTCTGGAGTATCAAAAATTCGTCAAATATAATCCTATCCCTCGCATTCTTTAAAACCACCTCGCTCACTGGAAAATGTATATTCCTCACTGCCTCCCCAAGCTCCATAAGATTATTTCTTTTACGCATCTCATAAGGCAATATCTCGCTCACCCCATCCGCGTAATTATCCACTGTAAATTTCATTATATTTCTGAACCAGCGCTGGTTAAGATTTGCAGTAAGAGGGTATACAGGCACGATTCTCCCCATATGCACAAAATCCTCTTTTGTGCCTGTCAGGATCTCGTATTCAGGATTATTCATCTGCAGATAATTATACCTCTCCACCCTCCCGTATAAGATCAGCTCCTGGCCTATCTTGAATTTATCCTTCATGTATGGCTGGTTAAACCACGTGGCGTGGATCACGCCTGTAGAATCTCCCACAGCCACCTGAAATATATTCATGCCTCTTTTTGACATCCTGTCCCCGAACGTAAGCACCTTTGCTTTTATTGTCTCGAAGTTCCCAGGCCTGATCTCGCCCACCTTTTTTATCCTGCTTCTGTCTTCATGCCTTCTCGGAAAACAATAAAGAAGGTCCTCGACAGTCTCTATGCCAATCTTGTTCAGGATGCCCAGCCTGCTCGGCCCCACGCCCTTAATAAACCTCGCTGAAACCTTCAAATCCTTCATAATAACCTAATTAAATCATTTCCCAGACAACTTGACACTTGTGACAATGTTTCAAGTGTCAAGTTGTTTGAGGTTATCGGTCCATTCAGGGATGCGTTTACGTTTTATAGTGCCCATGACCTGTCTGAACCCGTTTTTAAGCCCCATATCCCTGGCAAGCTTTACAGTATCTGTAAATTCTTTTGCAGTAATCCGCCTGTCCAGCTCTGGAAAATTATGCGCCAAATGGCACGGATAATACTGCGCCATTATGTTAACGTATGTATCAGGAGATAATTCACCGGCGATAAACTTAAAAATCTCCCTGCTGCCGGATAGATTATCAGGCAAAACAAGATGCCTTATTAAAAGCCCCTTTTTCGCGATGCCGTTCTCTATCTTTAAATCCCCGACCTGCCGATACATCTCCTTTACTGCCGCCTTATTGATCTCAAAATAATCTGGCGCGTTTGAATATTTTTTAGCTGCCGCGTTATCAGAATATTTCATGTCAGGCATATATATATCAATTATCCCATCCAGGATCTCCAGCGCCTCCACTGATTCATATCCCCCGCAGTTATAAACAAGCGGAACCATAAGGCCCTTATCCCTGGCAATAAAAACCGCCTCCAGAATTTCCGGCATATAATGGGTGGGCGTGACAAAATTTATATTATGGCACCCCTGCGACTGGAGCTCTATCATCATCTTTGCCAGATCTTCAATGCTAAACTCATGCCCTTCCCCTGACTGGCTTATAGGATGATTCTGGCAAAAAACGCATCTGAGGCTGCAATGGGTAAAAAATATCGCGCCGGAGCCTTTGTGACCCGAGATAGGCGGTTCTTCCCCAAAATGCGCGTGGATGCTGGACACCATGGGCAAAATTCCTGCCTTACAGAAACCTATCCCGCCTTTTAGCCTGTTCACCCCGCATTTCCTGGGGCAAATACGGCATTTTTCCATTAATTTATACGCTTTTTTAACTCTATCATCCATATATTCACCCCAACAACTTGACACTTGTAACAATGTCACAAGTGTCAAGTTGTTTGAAGTTTTCGCTTGCATACATAAGGTTAGTATGTTATTATTTTAACCTAAATTATTGCATAAATAAAGGAGATTTAATCATGTCGAGGATTTGCGAAATATGCGGAAAAAAGCCTTCTACCGGAAGAATGATCGCGCGCAGAGGACTTGCCAAGGCAAAAGGCGGGGTAGGCTTAAAAATAACAGGCATAACCCACAGAAGGTTCATGCCTAATCTTCAGGTTGTTAAGATTATCGTAAAAGGCACTGTGAAGAGAATAAAGATATGCACGTCCTGCCTTAAGGCCGGTAAGGTTCAGAAGGCTTGATATCCTCTATTTTCAGCTGGACGATGTTTTCCCCCCGCCAGCTATTAAGCGAAACAGTATAAGCCATGTCAAATGCCTGATAATTCTTCATCGCCAGCTCTATCTCGCTGTCTTTAGCCATTCCAAACCCTATTGCCTCAAAGTTCCTGGCGCCGTCAGTAACCTGGAATTTTATATGTTCGCCTTTTAATACCCTTACAGGCTGCGCCAATCTAATACCCCTGGAGCAGAATATCGGCTCAGGGTTGCCCTCCCCAAAAGGCTCTAATCTTCTCATATCTTCAGCCATTTTATAATCTATGGAGCCAAGCCTTATATCCATATCAATATTAAGCGACTGCGTCAAATCTTCCGCGCTTATGGAGCCGGATGCCAATTCATTTATGGATTTTATGAATCCTGACAGGTTTTCCTCGAGTATTGTCAAGCCGCAGGCATACTGATGCCCGCCGTATTCCTTTAAAAATGATTCACAGCTCTCAAGCGCCTCAAAAAGATGGAAATTTTCAATAGACCTGCCGGATCCCCTGCCTATCCCGTCTTTCGTGGATATAAGGATAGCCGGCCTGTTAAATTTATCCGATATCCTGGAAGCTACAATCCCCATCACGCCTGTATGCCAGTCTTCATTGTGAAGCACTATAACCTTATGGTCCTTGAAATTCACATCCCTTTCTATCTTTGATATAGCCTCTTTCAGGGTATTTTTTTCAATCCTCTGCCTTTCCTGATTCGCTTCGTTAAGTTTTTTAGCGAGTTCCCTGGCCTTTTCGCTGTCAGATGCCAATAAAAGTTCTATCGCTGTCCTGGCAGAGCCCAGCCTTCCAGCTGCGTTTATCCTGGGCCCTAAAATAAAACCTATCTCAAACGCGCCAAGCCTCTCTTTTCTGATCCCGCTTACCTCAATAAGCGCCTTGATCCCGATATTAGAATCCCCGTTTCTTAATAATTTAAGCCCTTCTTTTACAAGGATCCTGTTTTCCCCGACTACAGGCGCTACATCAGAAACAGTACCCAGCGCCACAAGGTCCAGGTGCCTCCAAAAGCCCGCGTTTCCCAGTTCAGAACCCAGGGCCTGGCATAACTTAAACGCGATAGCGACTCCGGAAAGATTCTTATCAGGATACGCGCACGCCCTCTGGCGCGGATTTATTATCGCGTACGCCTCAGGCAATATCTTAGGCGGCTCGTGATGGTCTGTGATTATTACATCAATACCCTCTTTATTCAGCTCATTTATCTCTTCGTGACTGGATATGCCGCAGTCAACAGTAATGACAAGATCCGCCTTTATCCTTACCGCCTCTTCCACGCCGCTTGAACCCAGGCCATAGCCCTCTGTCAGCCTGTCGGGTATATAATATAAAGGTTCCGCGCCCAGCTCCTTTAAGGTCAAAAATAAAAGCGTCACACTGGTGACCCCGTCCACGTCATAGTCGCCGTGTATAAGTATCTTTTCTTTTTTATCCAAAGCCTTTTTTATGCGCGAAACAGCCTCGTGCATGCCCTCCATTAAAAACGGATTATAGAGTTCAGCGAGGCTGCTATTGAGGAATGCCTTTATTTTATTGATATCGCTTATGCCGCGGTTTACAAGAAGCTGGGAAATAATAGGTGTAATTAAGAGGGTTTCGCTTAAATATTTCTGGGAGGCCGCATCAGGCTTACAAACATTCCATTTTTTCATTTCAAAGGCTCTATGTGAACGATCACGTCTGTAATGCCTGGTATCTTTGCCTTCAGTTCATCGCTTATCTTATGGCTTAGCTCGTGCGCTTTATCAACATGCATCCTGGTATTGACCAGCACATGAAGGTCCACGTGCACATCGTCTTCTCTGCCTCTCGTCCTTATCTTGTGTATAGCCCTCACACCAGGTACATTCTTTACTACACTCGCTATCTTTGCCTTTTCAATAGCCTCTCCGTCGCACAGCACATCAGAACTTTTCTTCAGTATCTCAAACCCCGCCCTGGCAATCAAAACACCTATGACAAGCGCCACCAGGGTATCCAGTATCGGAAATCCTAATCTGGTTGAAACAAGCGTCACGATAACCGCGCCTGATACAAATATATCGCTTTTAGTATGTATTGAATCACAGACCAATATATCGCTCGATAGCTCCACGCCTTTTTTGCGCTCATATGTCATTACTGCCAGATTTATAAGAAACCCTGCGATCATCAAACCGAAACTGAAAATACTTACTTCCGGAACTACGGGGTGGAATAACCTCAGAAAAGAGTCTTTTATAATATCAAAACTCGCCAGGAACAGCATCACAGCTATCCCCAGTGTCGCAATAGTTTCGTATTTTTTATGCCCATACGGATGGTCATCATCCGTGGGTTTGGACGCGGCCCATATACCCACAAGGCCTATGATATTTGAGGCGCCGTCCGCGAATGAATGCACGCCATCCGCTGTCATGGCAGCGGATTTCGTGACAAGCCCGTATATGAGCTTGGAAAAAGCCACCAGCCAGTTAAAGAAAAGAATTATTATCAGTATCCGCCTGATTTCCCTGAATTTATCCATAAGATTTTGTAGGGGACGGTCACTGACCGTCCCCTACGCTATTATTTCAGATGCCTGGACTGCCAGGATATTATAAGAGGGGTTGCGATGTACACGGTTGAATACACCCCTGATATCATCCCGATTAGCAAAACAAATGAAAACGGCCTTAAAACCTCTCCCCCAAAAAGAAATATGGAGACCACAGCTAATAGCGTCATGAAGCTCGTGAGTATCGTCCTTGAAAGAGTCTGGTTGACGCTCATATTGACTATCTCTTTCATGGTAGCCTTGCGGTACAGTTTCAGGTTTTCCCGAATTCTATCGTATATGACAATGGTGTCGTTTATGGAATAGCCTGCTATTGTAAGTAGCGCCGCTATTATGTTCAGGTCCATTTCCCCGCCTGATATTGCTAAGGCGCCCATACCCACAAAAACGTCGTGGAAAAGCGCTATTATGCCGGCGGATGCAAACACTATATTCTTGAACCTTATGCCCACGTAAATCAGGATACCCGCGAGGCTCCATATGAGCGCGAGAAATGCGTTTTTCTTCAAATGTTTCCCTACAGAAGGCCCTACTTTCTCGACCCTTAAAATCTCCGCGGGATTATTCTGAAAACTTGCCTTAAAAGCTTCTCCTATTTTTTCAGCCTCATCTCCGACTGTCTTTATCAAGACCTGGTTTTTGTTCGCGAACTGCTGTATGGTCGCGTCTTTTATGCCTATGGCGTCGATTGACTTTCTCACGTCTTCCGCGTTCACAGGCTGGCTAAAGGAATATTCCTGTATCTGTCCGCCTGTAAAATCAATCCCGTACATCTTTTCTCCGCGGCCAAGATAAACAAACAGCCCTGTCCCCAGCACAATTATTGACAATGCATAAGCGATCCAGCGCTTGCTTATGAAATCTATGTTGGTCTTTGGAAAAAGCTTCAGCATTGAAAGTTTTGTGAAATTCTTATCGCCTGAAAGTATTTCAAAGATTATGCGCGTTACAAATATGCCTGTGAACATGCTGGCCAAAAGACCTATGGTAAGCGTGACCCCGAAACCTTTTATAGGCCCTGTCCCGAACTGGAATAAGAGCGCCGCAGCGATCAGCGTAGTGATATTCGAATCCAGTATGGCGCTGTACGCCTTGTCGTATCCAAATGATATAACGCTCCTCATGTGCTTGCCTGTTGCCATTTCCTCGCGCATGCGTTCAAATATAAGAACGTTCGCGTCCACTGCCATGCCTATTGTAAGGATCATGCCTGCGATGCCTGGCAATGTCAATGTGGTATGCACCCATCCGAGGGTCCCGAGTATTATCACAAAGTTAAGCGCCATCGCAAAGCACGCTATTAACCCAGCGAACATATAATAAATCACCATAAAAATAAATATAAGCGCAACCCCTATGATCGAGGCGCGTATGCCGCTATTTATTGAATCCTTGCCCAGAAGAGGCCCTACAGTCCTTTCCTCCTCTATGTAGATCGGCGCGGGAAGAGTGCCTGCCCGTAAAACTATGGCGAGGTCGCTTGCCTCTTCCACTGTGAATCTCCCTGTAATGCTTGCCCTGCCTGAAGGGATCCTTTCGTTTACGCGCGGGGCTGAATGCACCTTACCGTCCAGCACTATCGCCAGTCTCTTGCCTACGTTCGCTCCTGTTATTTCAGAAAATACGCTCGCGCCTTTTGCGTTGAATTCAATGGCCACGTAAGGCTCGTTAAAACGCGACTGGTCGAATTTCACTTCCGCGTTTACAAGAGTATCCCCTGTAAGAAGCGCGCCTTTTTTCAATAAGATCTTTTCCTTCTCCACATCCTTTAATTCATAACCTTCAGGAATTTCTCCTCCAACGGCCTTTGCGTTTAAATCAGGGTTATCCTCTACGAGTTTAAATTCCAAAAGCGCTGTCTTCCCTATGAGTTCCCTCGCCCTCTCCCTGTCAGTGACCCCGGGAAGCTGAACCACTATCTCGTCAGTCCCCTGCCTGTAAACAGAAAGCTCTTTTACCCCGAATTCATCAACCCTGTTGCGTATGATCTCGAGCGCCTTAAGCGGCGCGTCTTCCTTTGCCTCTTCAGGGAGATTTGACGTATCCACCTTGAGCAAAAGATGCATGCCGCCCTGTAAATCCAGTCCAAGATTGATCTTTTCTTTAAGAGGAAGCATACCCACAAGCGCGAATACCAGGACGCCCAGGGCTATAGCTATCCTCCATTGCATACTCTTAACCATTTGAACCTCCGCGGCTCTTTTTTACATAACCTATCGCGTTTTTATTTATCTCTATCTTGACGTTATCGTCTATCTTAAGAGTTAAGGTATCGTCTTTTACGTTCAATATAGTGCCATGGATGCCCCCGGTAGTGACCACTTCGTCATTCTTCTTCAATTCCTTCAGCATCCTCTCGAATTCCTTTTGTTTCTTCTGTTGAGGCCTTATCAGCATAAAATAGAATATGCCGAATATGAGTATAATCGGTAAAAAATTCGTTATCATTGCCGCGCCGGAATTTCCCTGCATGTTTCCTCCTTTTTTAAAATACTCTGTTTTTAAACTCTCTTTTCAACTCCAAAAACTTATCCTGCCTTATAGCCTCCCGTATCCTACCTAATAAGTTTACATAAAAATATACGTTATGTAAAGAAGTAAGTCGTAGCCCTAATATTTCTTCTGTATTAAACAAATGCCTTATATATGACCGCGAATAGTTTTTGCATACGATGCAATCGCAGGTTTCGCTTAAAGGCCTCTGGTCTTTGGAATATTCCCCGTTTCTTATAATTACCCTTCCCTCGTTTGTATACGCGGCGCCGTTCCTGGCGTTTCTTGTCGGCACCACGCAGTCAAACATGTCAATGCCCATCTCTATTGCCTCAAAAAAATCATGAGGCATGCCTACGCCCATTGCGTATCGCGGCTTATCCGCGGGTAAATACTCCACAGCGTGCCCCATCATCTCATACATGAGTTCGCCCGGCTCTCCCACGCTCAATCCGCCAATAGAATATCCGTCGAAATCCATAGCCGCGAGCTCTTCCGCTGCCCTCTTGCGCAAATCCGGATACGTGCTCCCCTGCACAATTCCAAATTGTAGGGGCGAATAATTATTCGCCCCTACAATTTTACCAAATTCTTCTTTCGCCCTCTTCGCCCACCTGTTCGTCAACCCAAGCGACTGCTCTGCCTTGTCTTTGGTGCTGGGATAATGCAGGCATTCGTCCAAAGGCATCATTATATCGCTTCCGAGCGCCTCCTGGAGCTGTATGACCTTTTCAGGCGTTAAAAAATGCCTGGAGCCATCCACATGAGAATTAAACTCCACACCTTCTTCCCTGACCTTCATAAGCGTAGCCAGGCTGAATACCTGAAACCCTCCGCTATCTGTAAGTATCGGCCTATCCCATGACATGAATTTATGAAGCCCGCCAGCGTTTTTGATGATCTCCATTCCCGGCCTGAGATACAGATGGTACGTATTGCCCAGAATTACGCTGGCCCCGCAATATTTCACTTCCTCGCTTGAAAGCGCCTTCACTGTCGCCTGGGTCCCGACCGGCATAAATACCGGGGTCTCAATTGTTCCGTGAGCGGTTTCAATTACCCCAACCCTTGCATTCGTAAATTTATCTTTATGAATTATTTTAAACATACCTCAAAATGGTGCCAGGCACTATTTAAATAGTGCCTGGCACCATTCATATTATCAGCATCGCGTCCCCATACGAATAAAACCTGTATTTCTCTTTTATCGCCTCTTTGTACGCCTTGAATAAAAACTCTCTTCCGCAAAACGCGGAGACCAGCATTAAAAGTGTTGTCTTTGGCAGATGGAAATTTGTGAGAAGCGCGTCGACTACTTTAAACTTATACCCGGGATAAATAAACAAATCCGTCCACCCTGTCCAACTTCGCAAGTTGCCTTCGGCAACTTGCGAAGTTGGACAGGTCTCCAGTACCCTCGCGCTTGTTGTCCCAACAGCTGTTACCCTGCCCTTTTTGTTATTTATCTTATCTAGTACTCCCTGGCTTATCTCAAAATACTCTTTTTCCATCTTATGCTCTTTTACGTTTTCCGCGCTGACCGGCTTAAACGTCCCGTATCCCACATGAAGCGTAACGTATTCCACGCCAACCCCTTTTTCAGAAACAGCGCTCAAGAGTTTTTTCGTAAAATGCAGTCCTGCTGTCGGAGCAGCCACAGCGCCTTTTTTTTCCGCATAAACCGTCTGGTATCTTCCCGCGTCAGAATCACTCGTCTTGCGTTTTATATACGGCGGCAAAGGCATCTCGCCGAACGTTTCCAGCATCTTTTCAAAATCCCCATTGCAATTAAATTTCAAAAATCTCCTGCCATTTTCTATCCTAGAGACTTCGGCATTTAATTCTCCGCCTCCAAATATAATCTTACTCCCAATCCTGCACCCTCTCGCGGGTTTTAATAGCGCTTCGTATTCATTGTTCGTATCACAGGCATTTAAAACAAGGGCTTCTACCCTCCCGCCCGTCTCCTTCCTGCCCATTAGTTTTGCCGGCAAAACCTTTGTATTATTTAATATCACCAGGTCCCCTGGATTCAAATATTCTATTATATCCTTAAAAATCCTGTGTTCTATTTCTCCTGTATCTTTATGCAGGACCAGAAGCCTTGACTCGTCCCTTTTTTCAGCGGGATATTGCGCGATTAATTCTTTCGGAAGATTATAATCAAAATCAGAGAGTTTCATTTTTTGCGGTATATGAAGAGCATTATAATGGAAAGCGCTATGCTCAGAAGAATAGATGTGGCTAGCGGAAAATAGAACGTAAAATTCTCTTTTTTAATGTAAATATCTCCGGGCAGCCTGCCTAACCAGGGAATCCTGGAGCCAAAGGTAAACAAAATCCCTAAGACTATAAGCCCCATGCCTGCAAATATCAACAGCTTCCCTAAATTCTCCATCCCACCCCACCAACAACTTTACACTTGTGACAATGTTTGTAGTGTCAAGTTGTTTATAATTTTACACGGACTTAGGTGACCTTCACCCGCTCCAGCTCAGAAAACACACAGCCGCAGTATTTCTGCCTGTATAGATTTTCTTTTTTCGCCTGCTCCTGAGCGTCTTTAAAGTAAGGCCTGAAATCCTGGTAATAAAACTGCGCACTATTTTCAGCCGCTATTTTTTCGCCTATCTCCCTTATCTTCTCATGATCCTGGTATGGGCTTATTAAAAGCGTGGTTGTGAAAGCGTCAAAACCGTTTTTCTTCGCATAAGAAGCTGTTTCTGATAATCTTAGCTCCCAGCAAAATGAGCACCTTTCAGGTGAATCCTCTTTTGACATCACCTTTCTGAAATACTCCTCCATCTTATATGGGGGCATTATAACCTCAAAGCCTGTTTTTGAAGCAGCCTCGGATAAGGTATCTTTCCTTTTTTTATATTCGCTGGGCGGGTGGATATTGGGGTTATAAAAAAATCCTGTGATCTTATCGAATTTTTTGCTCAGGAGTTCTTTTACAGGATACAACGCGCAGGGCCCGCAGCAGATATGCAATAATAATTTCATTCTATTAATTCATCCGGGATGTCGAAATTCGCGTATACGTTCTGGACGTCGTCATGCTCTTCAAGCGCCTCTACCAGTCCCAGCACCTGTTTTGCCTTTTCGCCTTCCAGCTTTATAGCTGTAGAAGGTATCATAGTAATATCTGCGGATTTTGGCTTTATTTTACTGGCCTCCAATGCCTTTTTGACATTTTCAAGGTCCTTGGCATCAGTTGTCACCGCGTACGCATCGTCTTCTGTCTCCATGTCCTGGGCTCCAGCGTCAAGCACTATACCCATTATCTTTTCCTCATCAGGATATGCCTTTTTATCTATCTCTATATAACCCTTTTTTTGGAACATCCAGCCCACAGAGCCAGCGCCTGCCACATTGCCGTTTTTCTTGGAAAATATATTTCTTATCTCTGCGGTGCTCCTGTTTTTATTATCAGTCAGGACCTCCACCATTATCGCGACTCCTCCCGCGCCATAACCTTCTATGGTAAATTCCTCGTAAGTAACACCCTCTAACTCTCCCGTGCCTTTCTTGACAGCCCTGTCAATATTATCCTGAGGCATACTGGATTGCTTTGCCCTGTCAAGCGCTGTCCTGAGCCTAACGTTTGTAGTAGGGTCTCCGCCTCCATTTTTAGCAGCGACTGTTATTTCCCTGATAAGTTTTGTAAAAAGATTCCCTCTTTTCGCGTCCGTGGCTGCTTTTTTGTGTTTAATCGTAGCCCATTTTGAATGACCTGACATATTTTTAAACCCCCTTTGTTAACTTTCCTGTTCTTCTTTTTTTGTCTCCTGGTATTTCGCGATAATAATCTGCGCTGACTTCGGAGGCACTTCATCGTAATGCGAGAACCTCATTGAATATGACCCCCTGCCTCCTGTTATTGATTTGAGTTCTGACGCATATTTTGACATCTCAGCTATAGGCACCTTTGCCTTTATGACCTGATATTTGCCTTGAACATCCATACCCGCTATTCTTCCGCGCCTGGAATTCAGATCGCCTGTTATATCCCCCATAAATTCCTCAGGTACTATAACATCAACATCCATAATAGGTTCTAATAGCACCGGATTGGCCTCCAGTACTCCTTTTCTCAGTGCCAGCGACCCTGCAATCTTAAATGCCATATCTGAAGAATCTACCTCGTGATACGAACCGTCATAAACAGTAACTCTCATGTCCACTATCTGATAACCGGCAAGCGCGCCCTTGGACATCGCCTCCACCACGCCCTTTTCAATCGAAGGTATATAATTCTTGGGTATGACTCCACCCACTATCTTATCTACGAATTCAAAGCCTTTGCCTCTTTCAAGAGGTTCTAACTGAAGCCAGCAATCCCCATACTGGCCATGGCCGCCCGTCTGCCTTTTGTATTTACCTTGGAGTTTGGTCATTTTTTTGATGGTCTCTTTATACGCTACTTTAGGAGTGCCTTTTTCCACATCCACGCCAAATCTTTTTTTAAGGCGGTTGATCATGATATCCAGGTGCAAGTCACCCATGCCCGATATAATAAGTTCTTTTGTCTGCTCTTCTCTTTTTGTTTTAAACGTCTGATCCTCATTGGTAAGCTTATGAAGCGCTATGGAAATCTTATCTTCATCTCCCCTGGTCTTCGGCTTTATTGAAAACGAGATCGCTGGCTCGGGAAATTCAATAGGGCTGAAAACCACGGGATCCTTTTCAATGCACAATGAGTCGCCCGTGGATGTTTCTTTTAATTTTGCGACAGCCACTATGTCTCCCGCAACCGCTTCAGGCACAGCCTTCTGCTCTTTCCCAAACATGCTAAGGAGCTGGCCTATCCTTTCAGTAGCCCCTTTTGTAGAATTATAAAACGACGTATCCGCCTTTATACTGCCTGTATACACCCTGAAAATAGTAAGCTGGCCCACGTAGGGGTCAGAAACTGTTTTAAACACAAACCCGCTGAAATTTCCTGTGCCGTCAGGCTTTAATACCTTATCCTGATTTGTATTCGGGTCCTTGGCGTTTCTCGGTTTTGAGTATAAAGGAGAGGGCAATACATCAAACAGGCTCGCCATAAGTTCTTTTATACCTATATTCAAAGTGGCTGAACCGCAATAAATCGGAAACAGCTCTCTATTTGAAACCGCTTTTTTAAATCCGGCTTTGATTTCTTCCGTAGTAAGTTCTTTGCCTTCCAGGTATTTTTCCAGAAGATCATCGTTTTTTTCAGCGATTGTCTCGATAAGGGAATTTCTCATGTCCAGGGCCTTTTCCTTATCATCCCCGCTGATCTTATCTATGGCAGTCTTATCCAGAAGGTCCACCACGCCTTTAAAATCAGGGCCTGTCCCTATAGGCATGTTTACAAGAACGCAGGATTTCCCGAATCTTTCTCTGATAGAATCTACCACCGCGTCAAAATTTATATTTTCCTTGTCTAATTTATTAAGAAATATAGCCCTGGCAAGATCCATATCGCTTGCCATTGACCAGGTCTTTTCTGTTCCCACCTGGATACCGTCATGGGCATCCACTAAAAGCACTGCGCTGTCAGCCGCATTAAGAGCGGATAACATCTCCCCCATAAAATCAGCGTAGCCAGGGGCATCTATTATATTAATCCGTTTATTGGCGTATTTAAAACTAAGGATGCTTGCGCTTATTGAGACTTTTCTTTCAATCTCGTCTTCGCTATAATCGCTGACAGTTGTGCCGTCATCCACCCTGCCAAACCTGTTAGACGCGCCCGCGTTATATACAACCGCCTCGCTAAAACTCGTCTTTCCGCTCCCAGCATGGGATATTAAAGCTATATTCCTTATATCTTTAATAGTATGGTCTGCCAAGGTAAACCTCCTTGTTTTTCCAAATTATAGCATAAAATAAAAAGGGCGTCCACC